>JAQWBQ010000017.1 GCA_028706295.1 Bacteroidales bacterium | reverse complement strand
TGGGCAAAAGACCGCAGGATTCGGTGTGAAAATCCATCGATCGTACCCACGGCAAAGTCGTCATAATGGTGCATGATCAGCGTCAGGGCCTTGCCTGCGCGGTCGATGAGTTCGTGTTCCTGCAGTCCCGTTTCCGAGATAAGAACCGGAAGCAGTCCTTCACGGATCCCGGGATCCGGCGTCAGGTTCAGCGACGAGAGCTTCTGCAATGCTTGAAGAACCCTTTCTTTCATCTCGCCGGCTGCAAGATTCGTAAATGTGATTGCCAGAATATGCCTGAAATCGCGTGGATCTTTTAATATGATTTTCAGATATTCCAGGACCAGCGTAAAGGTCTTTCCGGAACCGGCCGATGATCGGTAAACCGTGAAGGACATCCTGTATCAGCGATTGGATCCCCTGGTAATGACCAGCTTCCCTGCTGCCGAATAATCATCTCCGTTGAGCCTGATAAGATACAATCCTTCAGGCAAGTCCGGGAAATCGAAACGGGTGACGGGTCGGGACGGGGTGAAGACCTGTGACCAGAGTGTCCTGCCCTGCATATCAGCAAGAATCATCTTCAGGGGAGTGGCGGAGGGTGGTGTTGACAATGTGAAACGGCCGTCGTTCGGATTCGGCACGATTGAAAGGGATACCTGGCCGACTTCTTCCATTCCCGGCGGGTAGCTGAGGTTGATTTTTTTTGTTGCCGAAGCCATGCCCATCAGTCCGTCGAGAACGATCACGGTGAATGAAGTGTCGCTCAATATCTGAACAGTCAGCGTGGAGCCTGAATCGAGTGTGTTCCAGAAATACCGGTAAGGTGGCATGCCACCGGTGGTCTTTGCACGGAGTTGCACAACAGTTCCTTTTGAAACAGCGGTGTCGGCGCCCAACGATACAGCCAGCGGGGAAGCCGACATCCGGGGGATATCACGCCAGCTCACGTTCACCAGGCTCCCCTCCTCACGGATATTCAACAATGGGATGCCCTGCGATTTTCCAAGCCATTTGTATTCGGTAAAATTCCGGTCGAAGGTAAACCCGGTCTGGAGCGAATCAATATAGATGCTGTCGTGGGTGATCACGGTTGATTTTACTCTTAAAACCGGGAATGTTCCAAAAGGAGTGACGAGAGTGCCCCAGCCATCCACAATGTTATCGCGGGTCACAAGGGAGCCGTAGTATGCGATCCCCGGCACCGGAAGCGAAAACGATGATACTGAATTCCAGGTCGAAAGGGGTGACATAGGAAAAGCATAGATCTTTTCGGGGTTGTCGTACTTTGCCGGAACCGGAAATCCCTGCACCGAGTAAGCCATTCCAAGGTTGGAATAGGAGCCTGAGCTCTTTTTGAAAAAATCGTAACCCTGGGTCAGCGGGATTCCGGGTAATGGTAAGCTGTTCCGCGGAGCGGCCAGGTTGGCGCCCCCCAGCAACACAAACACCAGTTGATAGCCGGCCGGCGTCGCGGTGACCGACACAAAAGTATCCACCCGCTGACTCATCGCCTCGAGGGCCGCGAAATTCCAGGTGGTGTCGAACGCGGTCTTCGCAAATCCTTCCGGAGCCGCGAGCGACTGGCTGACACGCAGGGTGTCGCCGGCCACAGGCATGTCATTCTGATCGATAACGATCTGGGAATAGAGGTCCATCCCTGTTATGATAACGGCAATCAGTAGTATCAGCTTTTTCATGATCCTTGATTCAGATTTTCTGAAAATCGTTAATGTTTTTTCTTTTTCACAGGTGTAAAGAGGTCTTTAAAAGTAGCGAAATCGCGCTGATACTTAAACCCGACTCCCTGTGTATAGGGTGCATTGTTATTCAGGATATTCAGGGTGTTGGTCCTGTTAAAGGCACGGACACGCCAACGCCGGTTCGTGGTCAGTATGTATTCGATGTTGATATCCCCCACGATGGTGCTGGATTGTTTGTACGATTGATTGTTGTACGAATTCATTCCGAAGGTCCCGTCGATCAGGAGCCGGTCGTTGAACAACTGGGTCGAAATCCCCACATCAAATTCCTGTTGGGTTGTACTGGTCGCTGGTTTATAATTCATATTCACATTTACATTTTGCGACAATCCCGATATCCAGCTATTCACCTGGTTGGTGATCAGCGACATGGATGCCGCCCCCACATCGACCGTTCCGGTCGTAGAGGAGCTTACAACAGGCTTAAACTGGTTCAGGATCATCAGCGACAGGGTCTGCTCATTCATTACAGTTTCGTTGTTGGTATCGATGGAGGTATAGACCAGCGTCCGGATGCTCTCCTCCACATTCGGCAGGTTGATGGCGAAAGAGATGTTGGGATTCGTCAGTTTACCGCCAAGCCGGATGATGCATTCCACCGGGATCCGGATCCCCTCCTCCTCCGGCAGGGTTGTAAGACCTTTCAACGGGGCCTTTAACTTATACACGGCGCTGACTGAAAGATTCGCATCGGCAGGATCACCGGTCCATGAAATAATGCTTCCTTCACGGATCTGCATCGGCAGACGGAGGTAATTTTTAAACTGGAACAGAAAGGATCCTTTGGTAATCGAATAGGTTCCTGAAAGGGTGAAAGGTGTTGCCGGCGTCATCCCCATCAGCAGGTTTCCCGTTCCGCTGCCTGTCAGCTTCCCCAACTGATTGGGCAGAAAAACCTCTACAACAGCATCCTGGTTCACACGCAAGCCCAGATCAAGCGACAGTCCCGATGGCTCTGTCCGGGTTTTCATAAACGGTTTATCCAGGGTATCGGCTTGTGGTTTGATAAACGTTATATAATCGACCTGGCCGACCGATGCCGTCAGATCGATGGGAATAACCACATGGGAATCGCCGCCATTGGAAGCTTTTACACTTACCGAAATATTGTCGATGGGCCCGGTTATAGCCACGTTCCCGGTACCGCGTGCCTTGCCGTAAAAAACGCCGTTCTGAGCCCGGGTGTTATTGAAAGCAGCAAAATCGGTCATCTCGATATTCAGTCCTAAACGGATGTCGGAAAAATAATGATGGGTGATCTTCCCGTTCAGCAGTGCTTTATGACCCAGGGAATCAAACAGTACGATATCCCTGAAATGAAAAGCCGAAGAATCTATTTCGATCACGTCGGCAAAAGAATAGGGAATGTTAAGATAATTGATCTTGAATTCCGTCCGCATCATCCTTAACTGACCTTCAATATCAGGTTTATCCAGTTTCCCCCTGATCCGCACCTGACCCGAAGCCAGACCATTCACTCCCGACATAAAACTGCTGACAAAAGGACCCAGCATGCGCATGTTCAGGTTTTTCAACCCGATATCAAAGTCGACCCTTGGCACCGGTTTTTCAAGATACAGGCTTCCTTTGAGGGAGAAGGGAATATTGGTTCCCACATTTCCCGTGTAAATAATCTGTGAAAACAAGTCAAAACGGTCACTCAGAGAATTATAACCCACTCTGAAGATGGCGTCGCCCAGCAATTCCTTGTTGAATGTGAATTTATCAACATGCAGGTCAGCGTGAACAGAAATATTGGAATAGGGCTCCGTGATTTTCACGTTACCGCTCAGAATACCGTCCAGATCAATTCCCGAGAGACCCAACAACCGGTCGATGGTCGAAATATTGACTTTGTTGAATGCAGTGAAAAGGGTATCGCCCTTCTTCGCCGACAGTTGTCCGTTGAACCGGGCATATTGCTCTTCGGCAGAAAATTCAAACTTATGGAAGAGGAGTGAAGTGGTGTCAATAGACAAATAGTTCTCCGGGTGAATGGTCCAGAATTTATCGTTCAGGTACACGTTAAAACGATCCAGTTTCACATCAATGACCGGGGAGCGGGAAAAACTCACAAATCCCGACAAATCGCTTAAGCGGGCCCGGTCCTTCCAGTCGAGATGGTACCGGATGGTATCATGCTGAATAGCCGATGTCAGGTTGAAGGTGTCGATTTTCAGTTCCAATGAATCATTCTTTTGGGCTCTTTTCAGATAGATCGCTTCGCTGCTGGTGGCAATCAGGAGGTTATCTTTCCGGTTTTCCGCTTCGAAGTACCAGTTTGAAAGTTCAATCCCGGATATGAAAACCGATGGAGACCATCCCCGGATGAATATCCTACTTTTTTTCTCGTCGTAGGATCCCTCCAGTTCGGTATTGGGCGAGATCTTCAGGATGGGCAGAAAGATGGCTGTTACATCATCGGCTTCTTTGATCTGGATGTTGAAATTCATCGTCTGATCCGATTGCGTATCATTGGGAATGACCAGGGAATCATTCAGGTTGAAGGATGCGAGGTAATTGTTTACCAGGGTCATCAGTGAAGGTACGATCTGCGTGAACGAAAACTTTCCGGTGATATCAGCATCAACAAAATCAGACTGCAGATGGTAGCTTTTTCCGGCGGCGGTATCCTGCTTCGACAGCAGTGAGAACCGCTTTAGCTCAAACGATTTCTCCCCTTCCGCGTAAACGGCATTCTCAATGTGGACGGTGCCGTCGAGGTCGTCGAGTGACTTTCCTTTAACATCGGCCTTTATCCGGGCGCTCAGGTTTTCGAGCGAATCGCGCTTCAAAAGATTAAGCTGGTATAGCAATGCATGATGAATGGTTGCATCGAAATCGAATACCGGTATGGAATCAGCCATATCCACCAGCCCGTCGAAATCGAGGCGGAGGCAGGGATCCGTGATTTTAAGTTTGCCGTTGAATTTTCGCTGCGACAGGGATCCGGTGACATCAAGATTACGATAGATATAGGAATTCAGGCCGATCGAATCGATGTGAAGGTTCAGCGCTACTTCTGCGTCCTGCAGACTGAAACCGCTTCCGTTTATATCGCCTCTTGCAGTAAGGGTCCCGAGCAACGGGTAAGCGTTGCTCAGCCGGCCAATATCGAATCCAGAGATATCGACCTGCCCGCTATAGGTGGTCGGATTTTTACCTTTTTGTTTTCTCAAGGTCAGATCGCTCCGGATTCCGCCCAGATCGGTATGGATCAGTGAACGGGCAACGAAATCATTGTAAAATCCCGAAAACAAGCCGGTCAGATGCACCGAACCTGCCTTCTCAAGAATTTCGGGCAGGGTAATGGTGCCCGGATCCCCGGGGATCCTGATCGATTCGATATCGGCTTTGGTGGTCTGAAGCATCTTGATGTTCATATTCACATAGGTGTGCGTTACATCAGGAAGCCCGACCGCGCTCACATTGCCGTAAAAGAAGGAATTTTGTCCGAAGGCAAAACGCAGATTTCTTGCTTTGAAGTTATTGACCGTACCTTCGATCTCACCCGAAAGTCTTATCCGGTCTTTCATGGTCAACAACTCCGGCGCAAAATATCCGATGTCCTGAAGATCCAGGTAACATGGCTCTATCCGCGTTTTGATGTTCATGTCGTTGAGAAAATCATTGAATCCATTCCAGTTCTCATAAAGGAATTGGAACGACAGCGCCAGATCGGAATGGGGTGTGACAATCTTGAGGTTCTGTGCCTTGAGAAACGATGGACTGACCTGGAATTCGCCGCTGAGATCATCGACCCGGAAGCCGCTTCGTTCTCTTGCAGCTAAATGCCTTATGTTGGCGTGGATCGTGTCGGCGTCGAAATCGATATCGGTCAGTTCGAGGTTGATACCCGATACATCGATGTTGGCATAATCCATTCCTACGGGAACGAGCGGTTCATTCTGGTCCTGAAAATGAAATCGCGTATTGCGCAGAGTCACCGCCGAAAAGGTGATATCCCAGGGTTTTCCCGGAGTAGTATCGGTGACAGCCGGCGTCGTATCGGTCGAAGCAAAATAGTCGATGATGAATTTCAGGTTCAGTGCGCTGTCGCCCTTGTGGGTAAGCAACTGAATTACGCCATTTTCAATAAAAATCCGGTTTATGTTGATTTTTCGCTTCGAAAAACGGATCATTCCGGGCCGAACGCCTAATTCCCTGGCTGAGAACAGCACATCCCCCTGCTTATCAAGGATCCTGATCTCCTCTATAACCAGACCATTGCTCAATGAAAGATTGAATCCTTTTATCCGGATCTCAGTATGCAATTCCTCCGAAAGGTAATCGGCCGCTAACCGCACCGCAAGCTTCTGTACCAGTTCGCTCCGAAAAAGCAAATAGAGTGAAAACACCAGTGAAAAAACCACGGTGGCCACGTACAACACTATTTTGAATCCTCTTTTTATGGTACTTTTGTGGCTGAAAATGGAAACCTATATTCTTGCAATTGAATCTTCGTGTGATGATACTGCCGCGGCAGTGATCAGAAATGATGTCATCTGTTCAAACGTTACGGCAGGCCAGGAGGTACATACCCGTTTTGGAGGAGTTGTACCGGAACTGGCTTCCCGGGCGCATCAGCAAAATATCATACCGGTCATTGATGCCGCGATCCAAAAAGCAAATATAAATAAAAATCAACTGTCGGCAGTGGCTTATACCCGTGGGCCGGGACTGCTGGGTTCACTCCTGGTCGGGGCATCCTTTGCAAAAGCCTTCGCCCTGGGACTTGGGATCCCGCTCATCGAAGTGGATCACCTGCAGGCCCATATTCTGTGTCATTTCATCCGGAATGCCGACTGCAGCAATCCTGTGCCGCAATTCCCCTTTCTATGCCTCACCGTATCGGGAGGACATACCCGGATCGTACTGTTGAGGGACTATTTTGTGATGGAGGTAATTGGTCAGACGATCGATGATGCGGCCGGGGAAGCCTTCGACAAAGCAGCCAAGATTCTGGGGCTTCCTTATCCCGGGGGCCCGGGAATTGATGAGCTTGCACAGGAAGGAGATCCCCGGCGCTTTTCTTTTGCCCGTCCCAATATCCCGGGACTTGATTTTAGTTTCAGTGGATTGAAGACATCCTTCCTCTATTTTATCAGGGACGAACTGAAGAAAGACCCGGAGTTTATTGAAAAGAACAGAAATGACCTGTGTGCCTCAATCCAGAGCACCATCGTCGATATCCTGATGACAAAGATCGGGCAGGCTGTCGAAAAATACACCGGTTTGATCCCCGGAAACCGGTTGCCGGATGTTGCGATTGCGGGCGGGGTCTCGGCCAATTCGGGTCTCCGGAAGGCATTGATGAAAGCCCGCGACGAAAAAGGATGGAATGTCTTCATCCCACCCCTGAATTATTCGACCGATAACGCAGCCATGATCGGAATCACGGGTTATCTGAAATTCCGGAATGGCCTTTTCGCCGACCCTTCACTGCCCCCTTACGCGAGAAGCCGGTAACGGACCGATATTATGGAATAGTGGGAATGGTGGAATGGTGGAATGGTGGTATTAGTCCCGGTTCGGTAAGACCTCAAACTGTTCTTCACGGGCGGGGACAATGGAATTCTTCGACCGGTTATAATGGAAATAATCAATCGGCTCCATCCCGTTGGGCATATTCTGAAGAATATACTGGTTCATGAAGAAATCAAACAGGTAACCCGCATGCTTTTTCCCGAGGTACTTTGTCATGTCGTAAATGTCGCCCAGGGAGATGGTATCAAGCCGGTATGAATACCGGACCGCGGATGAAAAAAGATCGGTATAATATTGTCCGTCGAATGAATCATAAATAGTGGAAGTGGCATAGAGCAGGGTTTTGTTCACAGGTTCCTTCCTGAATTTATGGAGCTCAAACCAGCCACTGAAATCCAACGCATTTAAGTCGATCTTTTTCACATAAATGGTATCCATGATGGTCTCCTCATCTTCGAGCGGGTACAAATACTCATCGATTTGTAACTGGGCAATGTCAAGAATGTAGGACTGAGCCCCGGATTGGAAGGCTGAATCGCCGATCGGACCAAGAATTACTTTGAAACCGAGTGCACGCAGTTCGGTAAGAAAATTATTCATGTAGTTTTCCAGGATCAGGCTGTCGCTCAGACGTCGGATGTACCGACTGTTTTCCCAAAGCGCCGAATCCTGCCCGGTTTCGCTCAGCGAATCGAAACCTTTGATCGTCTCACCTTTATGATTGTACATGAATACGAGCGATGGGGGGTTAACCATCAGGCTCATCGATGATGAGGCGTTGACAAAGTTCCGCCCTACTTTCTGTTCCGGTAAACAAGAAGAGAATCCCAAAATCCCGATCAGGAATACCACGATTCCCGCTTTTTTAAACGGAATGCTGAAGGATCGGCATATTCGCCTCAACGACAGTTTATTCGAAGGATTTTGACGCATTGTCACAGGTTCCTGATGTTAAGCGGTCTTTGGTTTTAACTGAATTATGTAAACTCCCATCTGCCAGGATCATAACAATAAAAATGTAAAAATAGTATTTGATCAGACTGTTTCCATCATGAATTTGCCAAATTTCAAACCATAATCGATACAGCGCTGTTTTATTTCATGGTGCGGGGTGAATTTCACCATCAGTCCTTCATCGAGGACCTTCAGTTTCAGGTTGGTCAGGGTTGTGGTGATAATCCGAGATCCTTCACCGCTCCATCCGTAAGATCCGAAGGCAGCAGCGGGTTTGTTTTTATCGCGGATCGGGTTGATCAGTGCAAAAACCTGGTAAACGGGCAATAAAATATTCTGGTTAAAGGTAGGCGATCCCAGCATGATGGCCGATGCCTGGATCAGCTTTTCTTCAAGGATCGCCGGGTCTATTTTTTCGATATCACAAAGATCTACTTCGATATCGCCCGCCTGCCGTATCCCCTCAGCGATCATGGAGGCGATCAGTCCGGTGTTGTGGTATGCAGAGACATAGCCGATGAAAACCCTTTTCGAAAGTGGATATCCGAGCGCCTCCCGGGCGTATTGTTCCGAAAGATCGACATATTTTTTCCAGTCGGTCCTGAGCACGGCGCCGTGACCCGGACATACAGCCTTGATCTCAAGCGGCCGGATCCGTTCGATGGCCTGTAACATGAACTTGCTGTATGGCCTCATGATCACGTTGAAATAGTAGCGGAATGCATCATCAAAATTGCCGACAAGGTCATCAAAGACATGTTCGTTGCAATAATGCTCCCCAAAAATATCACAGGTAAAAAGAACCTGGTCTTCCTCGAGGTAGGTCATCATGGAATCGGGCCAGTGAAGGTTGGGAGCTCCAATAAACCGGAGGGTCTTGTTTCCCAGATCAAGGGTTTGGCCATCTTTGACCACCAGGTTACGAAACTCGCGCCCGGTAAGGTCTTTCAGGTACCGAATGGCATTTCCGCTCCCCACGACGGTGGCATTGGGTGCAAGATCAAGCAACCGGGCCACACACCCCGAATGGTCCGGTTCCGTGTGATTAACGATGATATATTCGATTTCTGAAGGATCTCCCTCCTGCCTCAGCTTTGCAATCCAGGTATCCCAGAATTTTTCCTTAACTGTTTCAACAACGGCTTTCTTCCCGGCATGGATGAAATAAGAATTGTAAGTTGTACCATACTTGGTCTCCATGACCACATCAAAGGTGATGATATCATAATCAAGCACTCCAACCCACGAAACATCATTTGAAACCTTTAATACTTTATCGTCTGCCATATCGAGATTTACATTTTAGAATTTATAGTTGAATACCTTAATTCACGGTCATAACGGCAGTTCCATCTGTATGGCATCGCCATTATCGCCTTCATCTCCCGGCGGGATAATGCCGGGATCGACCTTTTTTTTCCGCCCCTTTTTCACTGGGGGAGCCCCCTTCACCAGTTCGGGTTCGAGTCGCACCATCCCTTCCGTATCGATGTCCGGTGAAGTTCCGGCAACCGGAACTTCTTCCGTGAGCCGGCCGGCAGATTCAGAGATGGTTTCAACGGCGATCAACCCAAACGGAGCATCTTCAGGCCGGGTGGCAACGGAGCCGGATGGAGTATGGTCACCCTCGCCGGGTTGATTCTCCTTTTCCGGGCGATCCATCCCGATGGAAGGAGATCCGGTTGCCTGGCTTAAAATGTCCTTCGATTGTGCCTGCTGCTCCGGGAAAGATTCCGCCGCCGGTTCAGCTCCGGCGACCGGTTCAAGCCAGTCAATTTTTTTCACTGCGTGCGTTGTCAAACGCTTTCCCTTTGCCTTATATCCCTTGACACCGATAAAATCAGCCACATCGATCTCCTCGTGCTCCGCTCCTTTCGACTTAACTTTCATGTCGAAGATCAACAATAACCTGGGCATCCGGTCTTTTGAAAAGAGGACCATGCGGTCGGGTTCCTCCACAAAATCGATCTTCCGGTCGGTGGGTTCTGTCTGAAAACGTTTCACATAAAAATTGTTCGTTTCATGATCCTGATATACCACCGTGTACACCGTTTCAGGGACAAATTTTTCAATCAGGAACATATCCTCCTCAAAATGGGTGGAAAGGTCGAAAGAGGTGAGGCGGTAACTTCCCGATTGGGTAAAAGTGATAATTCTATCGCTCCCGGAAAAATCGCCCAGTAAAAGACCTCTCCCTTCAGTATTCAGCCTCTGAACAGTATCATCGAACCAGATATTCAGCGAACCAAGGGTTGATACACCTTCCTGCCGCTGTTCAATTTTCTTCACGGCGTATTTGGTAAGTATATTCCCCATGGAGCTGCGTCCGCGAATGGCGACCCCGGCAAAGTCGAAATCAAAACCGGATTTCTTCAACCTTGGTTTGGGTTTCAGGTCAACCCTGACGACCTCTGCCTCACCGTTGGGATTGGCTGTAAAATAGAGAATTTTAGATCCGGGGGTCCCTTTGGTCACTGCGTACTCCTTATCCCGGTTCACGCCCAGCACACTGAATCGCTTGATCATGATCTTCCCGTTCTTGCCGTCGCGGTAAACCAGGTTATATACGGTCCGGTTGTCGTTTTTCTTGAACACGGCAATGTGGATGATGGACTTCCCCACGAATTGTTTGTCGGCAATTTTCGTAACGAGGAACGTGCCGTCATCGCGAAAAACAATAATTTCGTCCAGGTCGGAACAATCACACACGTATTCATCCTTTTTCAGACCGGTCCCGGCAAATCCCTCTTCCCGGTTCACATAGAGTTTTTGGTTGGCAGCAGCCACTTTAACCGCCTCGATCGTATCAAAACTCCGGATTTCAGTCCTTCGATCGCGGTTTTTGCCGAACTTCTTCCGGATCTGTCTGAAATATTCAATGGCAAAGTCAGTCAGGTGAGCCAGGTGATTTTCCACCTCATCAATTTCCATCTGCAACCCCTTCATCACTTCATCGGCTTTGGCGGAATTGAACCGTGATATCCGTTCGATGGGGATCTTCCTTAGTTTGTGAATGTCTTCTTCGGTCACCTTACGAAGGAGTTGCTTCAGGAAGGGTTTCAGTCCCTTCAGAATAGCAGCGTCGATCTCATCGCTGGTCTTGCACTTTTTAATTCCTTCGTACACCTCATTTTCGATGAATATCTTTTCGAGGGAACTGTAATACAGTTGTTCAAGAAGTTCCTGCCTCCTGATTTCGAGTTCAAGCCGCAGGAGCTCGACAGTCCGGGCAGTATTATATTTCAGGATCTCCGAGACGCCCATGAACCGGGGCTTTCCATTTTCAATAACACAGGAATTCGGGGAAATGGAGACTTCGCACTCGGTAAAAGCGTACAGGGCGTCCATTGTGGTATCGGGCGACACCCCCGGAGAAAGATGAATCAGGATCTCGACATCCCGGGCCGTATTGTCATCGATTTTGCGGATTTTGATCTTTCCTTTGTCATTGGCGGCAAGGATGGAATCGATGATCGAACTGGTGGTTGTTCCATAAGGGATTTCACGGATTGCAAGGGTTTTCTTGTCTTCAACATTGATCCGTGCCCGCAACCTGATCTTGCCGCCGCGCAGTCCGTCGTTGTATCTCGAAACATCTGCCAATCCGCCGGTAAGAAAATCGGGATAAAGCTCAAATTCCTGTTCCTGAAGGATTTTTATGCTGGCGTCGATTAATTCATTGAAATTGTGCGGCAGGATCTTGGAGGCGAGCCCGACGGCAATTCCTTCGACGCCCTGAGCAAGGAGGAGTGGAAATTTAGCCGGCAATGCAACCGGTTCCTTGTTTCGGCCATCATAGGATGACTGCCACACGGTCGTCTTGGGATTGAAAAGGACTTCCATGGCAAATTTCGACGGCCGGGCCTCAATGTAACGGGGAGCTGCCGCGCTGTCACCGGTCAGAATATTTCCCCAGTTTCCCTGCGTCTCAACCAGCAGCTCCTTCTGTCCCAATTGCACCAAAGCATCGCCGATCGATGCATCACCGTGCGGATGGTACTTCATGGTGTGACCGATGATGTTGGCAACCTTGTTAAACCTGCCATCATCGAGTTCCTTCATCGCATGAAGAATGCGCCGCTGAACCGGTTTCAGCCCATCGGTGATTTCCGGCACCGCCCGCTCGAGGATCACGTAAGATGCGTAATCCAGAAACCAGTTCTGATACATGTCGGAAAGATGGACCGTCTGGGTCAGTTCGCCGGATTCAAGCTCAGGGTTGTCGCTGCCGTTTCTTTCGTCTGTTTCGTCCATTAACAAGTGCCGGTTTACTTCACAAGCCTCGAAATCGCCCGGAATTCATCACTTCCCGAATGCCTCAGCAATTCAAAAAGTATAGACTCATAGGTCGAAAGAATCACCCCTTCCTGTTTCATCCGTTCTAAAGCAATCCGTTTGTCTTCCTCCTTTCGCGAAGAAATACAATCGGTTATCACAACCGGGGTGTACCCGTGATGACGCAGGTCGATTACGGTTTGCAGCACACATACGTGACTTTCGATGCCGCAAATGATCACAAAATCCTTACCTGAGTTGGCCAGCTCCAGAATGAAGCGGGGTTCATCACAGCAACTGAAGGAGTTTTTCTCGTATCGGTTAATCCCGGCAATTATCCCTGAAATTTCAGGTATGGTCGGTCCCAATCCTTTGACATATTGTTCCGTGACAAATAGTGGAACTCCGAGAATCTTCAATCCCTCGATCAGGATCTTTATATTCCGCGTAAGCTTTTCGTGTTCATGGATGAAAGGATACAAACGCTCCTGAACATCAATGATCAGCCCGGCAACGTTGTTTTTTTCGATTCGCATGGCGTGTTGAATTGGTACAAAATTAATGATTTCCGTCGGGACCGGGGATCATTTGTTAACAAATTAATTATTGCTAATTTTGCAGCGCAAAAAAGCCGTGCATGCAGGATGCCTGATTGTCGCCAATCCGATCCTGCCAACCACTTCGTTTGCAAACACAAGGTCCCGTAGCTCAGCTGGATAGAGCAACAGCCTTCTAAGCTGTGGGTCGTGGGTTCGAATCCCGCCGGGATCGCTGAATAAACCGATGCGGAGGCTGTCTTAAACGCTTTTGACAGCCTCCTTTTTTTTGATCATATCCCACTGACAGCAAGTGACTTTTTAAATATTCTTGTTTTCACTCCCTCTATGCATTTTTGCCCTGTTTTTTAACAGTTACGAATGCAACAGGTACAGTTACTTAGTTTTCCTTGACACAACGCCGGCGAGGAACTATTTTAGTGTCAGATTGCTGACTTAAAAATTCCTTTCGTCCATGCATTTTTCTGACTTCAAATCGACTTCCATCACACTAGTCAAATCAGAGTTTGACTATGACCGGCTAAAGCTTTTATTCCTGGAATTCGCTACCAGCATTGATTTTGACCTGAATTACAAGAATTTTCTTCAGGAGCTGGCTTCGGTCAGTGAGGTGTATGCCCCTCCCAGCGGTATTGCTTTCATCCTCTCCCATCACAACAACACGGTAGGGTGCGTCGGCATCCTGAAAGGATCTAACCTGACGGCACAGATCAAACGGCTTTATGTCAGAAACATTTTTCGAAATAATGAGTACGCCCGGCAACTATTATCGGTGGCAACCGATTGGGCCGTGCAGATGGGCATGCGCCGAATCCGGTTTACCGCATCGGATATCATGTACAGCGCAGTCAGAATTTTCGAGAGCAACGGGTTTCAGCAAATGGCGCCGGCACCCTATTCCATCGACAACGAACCGGCCGGACCGGTTTTTGAACGCACACTCATTTCAAGCAGTGAATATCTGAAACGGGTCGCTTCCTGATTTTCTCTGTATCAATCGATCCTTTAAAATAAACGAGGGTGACCTGAATTTTGAGTCACCCTCGTTCCGTTATGCATGGTGAACAGGAGCTGTGAAACCCCTGTCTGTGTCTTGTTACCGCAGGATAACGAGTTTTCGTGTTAGCGTCTCAGATGCTGTCTGGATGGTAATAAAATAGGTTCCGTTCTGAATTGATTTCAGATTCAGGTCAAATTCATTCGCAACTTTTTTCTTCTCCGAGGAAATCTTCTTCCCGTGCATATCCTGAATTTCCACCGAAACTTCACCCTGATATCCGCTTCCTGCCGATATCTTCACATAATCCTTAGCAGGATTTGGATAGATCATGATTCCTGTCAGCGAAGGATCGTCGATACCGATGGCCGATTTGGCCTGGGTCACCGTAACTTCCTGAGTGGGGAACAACGAAGGTGAAGAGGTCGAGCTGACCTTGATCGTGGCAATTCTGGCCTCATAAGTAAGGTTTTGGGTAAAATCAGCGGTTATGGTTCCTTCCTGTCCTCCCGACACGGTCAGCGTACACCAGGAGGCGTTGCTTTCGGCAATCCATGGAAAATTGGCATTTACCGTAAAGTTTGTATTTCCGGCCTGAGCCGACACATTCTGGTTCAGCGGGGTGACGTTAAGCAAAGGTTGCGCACCTGTCTGGGTGACGGTCACAAGCTGGGCAAGCGTGCCCGAAGCCGAAACCGTAATGGTACATTTCCGGCTATCGATCGAAAGGTTCTCCGAATAATTTGCGGTAATGGTACCGATGCCCGAACCCGAAGGCGTGACGGTGCACCAATCGGCATCGGATAACACCGACCAGAGCGTATTTGAGGTTACGGTAAATTGCGTCTCTCCCGATGGGGACGTGACATCGCGGTTGGGAGGTGTAACGATCAGGAAGGGTGTTGCTCCTGTCTGTGTCACGGTGACCACCTGTTCAGGAATCCCGCTACCGGTAACGGTAATGTGAGCCACGCGGGCGTCGACCGACAGGTTTTCAGTAAAGACCACTCCCAGGGTATCGTTGCCGGTTCCTCCCGAAAGATCAACTGTGCACCAGGCTGCATCGGATGACACAGTCCAGTTGACATTAGAAGAAATGTAAAATTCCGTGTTTCCGGCATTGGCAGCCACGGGTCGGTCGGGAGGCGTAACATTCAGGAACGGGGCCAGCGGGGTGGTCAGCCGAAGGGTGTTGCCGTTGGCCGTTCCCCCGATACTTGAACCCACTACCCGGAAGAAATAATTGGTACCGGCGCTTAATCCGTCAATGTGTGCCCGCACCGGTAACGGTTCTATACCGGAACCTGCTGAAATGACCGGTGTCAGATTGTTCAGTTCAGAAGGGGAAAGCCCATATTCAAAATGATATTCGGTAGGGATGCCGCCCGGATTTACGGTACCATTGAGGTTCGCAGAATAATAGGTGACCGTGTCGGCAGCAAGGGTTTGCACCACCGGCGCCGAGTTGAAAATGAATGAGGCAATACGGGTTTTCCTGGCATTTCCCGAACCAATATACTGGGTGGTAAACCAGAAGGTCTTGTCATCAGTGGGATCTACGGAGACCTGCGAATAATCTCCCCAGCGGTTGGCTCCCGTCTGCGAATTGGCTCCGACAATTATGGTATCCTCTTCAATGTCGAGAACACTGTTCCCGGCTGCAAATGCGGCTGCAGTCTGACCGCAATACCGGATTCCCGGGTATTCGGTAGTGCTGCTGATGGAATAGCCTAGCCCCAGCTCTCCGCTCCCGTTGAGCATGATGGACCCCATCCAGCGGCTGTGGCTGTCGGGAGCAAAGGTGCTTTGCTGACGAACCTCCCAGTTGCCGGTTGTCTTACGCAATTCATACCAGCGTATTCCTGCATGACGAACGCCGTCAACATTAACGGTATGACAGCATACGATGGTCTGATACGAACCGAAATTCCGGTACTGCGGGACATTCATAATAACCTGCGGGATAGCATCGACACGCTGGGATACTCCCTTCTGTTCAATGTTGTTCCAGTTGTTCCCAAAGTCGGCATCAAAAGGCTGGACATCGAGTTGCTGGGTTCTTACAAAGGTTGAGGCAGCGGGGTTTGACCAATCCACAGCGAGTTCATACAGCCAGAGTTGATCTGTTCCTCCGCCTAATGCATCATCGTTGAATGCGATGAACATACCCGGGGTTCCTACCGGAGCGAATTCACCATCATTATCAATTGGGGGAACACACATGAAACCGTCAACCGACGTGGGCCGCCACGGGTTGTTGAAACCCACCATCTGGGCTGTTCCGCCATTCAGCATCTGTTCCCGCTCGAAAACATAGATATCTTTCCCCGAACTGTTGTTGTCACCTACATAATATCCATCACGCCAAATACCGTACTTAGGATAATCCGGCATGGCATCGACCTGAAAGGAATACTGATGCCAGGTTCCGGTAGGATCGTTGGTACTTGAAACAGCAACCAGCAAATAATTCGGACCCGAATAAGGTATTGAAAACTCTGTGGCAAACCAACGGTCGGCCTGTTCATCGTATAAAATGATCGGATCGCCGTCGTTGCGGTTAGCGCCCGGAACACTTCCAAAGAGCTGATTCATATTGGTAGGACCGGCAACCAGAGCTCCGGTTTTATCATAAATCGCGTAAACCGTGTTGATGGTCTGCATGAAATGGTTGGGCCCTGCTACGCCGTTACAATCGGGAGGAAAATAAGGTGAATTCTGTCCGTCAAAGTTCATCACCGGACCATTGGATACATTTTTCGTACCCATCTGACGCTGCCAGACCGGATCATCTCCTTTGGGTAAAGCCGTCGCGGCAAAAGGATACAGACGCGTCCCGAGATCCTTGTTCAGAATACGTTTTTTTGCTTTCAGCTCCATCTGGTGAAATTCCTCAGCCGTCATAGGCGGGATATCACGAAGCGGCTTGCTGAGCCCCCAGTAGGTTCCGGTTCCGATTTTTGACGGACGAACCGGAATGTTCTGTGCCTGTAGTGAAATGATTATAAAACTGAGGAAAGAAAAAAGTAAATAACGTACCATGGCTGTTGGTTTTAAGTTTGCGTACAAAATTAGCAAAATTTTATGGGCAAAATACTACCAGTCCGGGATAATTTTACCATCCCCCGGTTGATAATCAATCGTATGGGCTGCATTGCATATTAGCCGGATCTGTCGTACCTTTGCAATCCAGAAATACCGGATCACAAATACCATGTTCCAGGCACCAACTTTTCACGCCGGATGCCGTATTTCCTCCGGCAAATTAAAATATAACTCAAAATGAAACCGACTTTAAAAATACTGATCCTATTATTTTCAATGATGTTGATCGTCCTGGCGGGTTGTAATAAAGAACCGGAAGTTGATCAGGAATACAAAAAAAAGATGGATGACCTGAATATTCCGCCCGGATTCATCTGGAGAACAGCCATCGATGTACCGGTCACAGTTACCGTGGAATATACCGGTGGCATTCCGCCACAGTATTCGAAAGTAAGCATATATAACGCCGATCCCGTCCAGACCGGGGCATTGCTGTCACAGGGTACTGCAGGGTATCAATTCCCGTTCAGTACCGTACTCAACCTTCCGACGGACCTCAGCTCAATTTTTATCAAACTTACCCATTCCGACGGCTCCGAACAGGTTAAACAGGTCCAGGTGGCCTCCGCAATCCAGGCAACAATGACCACAGGTGCTGCAACACAGGTTTACCCTGACCAGGACTCTGACCTGGTGCCCGATAGTTTTGATGAATTCCCCAGTGACCCCACCAAAGCCTTCCGGAGTTATTTCCCAAACAGCCTCGAGTCCGGGTCCATCATGTTTGAAGACAACTGGCCCTCAAAAGGGGACTACGATTTCAATGACCTGGTCATGGATTACCAGACCATACTGGTCACCAACAGTCAGAACCTGGTTGTTGAAATTCAGTCCCAGTATCATGTCAGGGCGGCAGGAGCAGCGCTGAAAAACGGCTTCGGTTTCCAGCTCGACAATGTTTCAGCAAACCTTGTGACCAGTGTCAACGGCACCTCCATCCAGAATTCCTTCATCACCCTTTCACCCAACGGCACCGAGCGCAACCAGCCAAGGGCCGTCATCATTGTATTGGATGTAATCGATAATGTAGTTCACAAGGATCCGTCGTCGGGTGATTTTTTTAATACCTGGCCCGGGGTTCCAAAAGGCACTTCTGATCCGGTTAATGTCAAGTTCGGATTGAGCATCCCGCAATCCATTCTCGACGTGGGAACCCCGCCCTTTAATCCCTTCCTGATCAAAGATAAGAGCCGCGGTTATGAAATTCATATGCCCGGATACATTCCGACTGCGCTGGTCGACTCCACGCTTTTCGGGAGCGCCGACGACAACAGCATCCCTGCTCAAGGAATCTATTATAAATCAAATATTTATCTCCCATGGGGTCTCTATACGCCAACCGCTTACGATTACACCTACGAGACCGTGCAAATCCTTGACGGATACAATTATTTTGATTCCTGGGCCCAATCGAATGGCGCCCTGTACCGCGATTGGTACCGGAATGTTGCGGGTTATCGCGATGAGACAAAAATTTATCAGTGATTTTTTAGGATATCGAAATATTTATATTTTTGTTGAGTAATCCCTAAAAAAATCATCATGAAAATCTTCAAGGAATTCAAGGAATTTGCCATGAAAGGCAATGTGATTGACCTCGCCGTTGGTATCATCATCGGAGCCGCCTTCGGGAAGATCATTTCATCACTCGTCAATGATGTCATCATGCCTCCGATCGGTTTGCTGGTTGGCGGGATTGATTTTAAAGAGATCGTGATCAACCTGAAAGATGCCGTCCACGATCCCGTCACCGGTGCGGTTACCACGGCGGCCGTGACCATGAATATCGGCATGTTCGTCCAGGCGATCGTCGATTTTCTGATCATTGCATTTGCAATCTTCATGCTGATCAAAGGCATAAACATGTCAAAGAGAAAGGCTGAGGAAGCCCCTGCTGCCCCACCTGCTCCTCCGGCGCCGACTAAAGACCAGGAACTGCTTACCGAGATCAGGGATCTCCTGAAGAAAAACAGTTCCGGATCCTGATAGGGCGCGGAACGCTCCACCAACCCGTGAAATGGAAGGAAACCTGCGACCGGGTATGAACTTTGGGTATCGCAGATCATTACTGATCATATTATTTCCCGGATTATCAGATATATTTTTAACCAGGAAACATATAACCAGGAAACATTTGAAAAAACTGAAGACATGAAAAGAGCTATAATCGTGTTAATTACGCTGTTCCTTACAGGGACTGTTGCAGCCCAGGAAATCCAGAAAGTTGCCAAAGCGAAAGATGCGGTCAAAGAAGCGGCTCCGGCCGACACTGCGCCAAAACATTGGTTAATCCAGGGAACAGGATCTTTACAATTTTCTCAGGCAGCGTTCTCCAACTGGGCATCGGGAGGCCAGAACTCGATAGGACTGGTTGCCTGGATCAATTTTAAAGCCAACTATAAAAAAGGAAAACACGCCTGGTCCAACACTGTTGACCTGGGTTACGGATTCAATATTCTGGGCAAAGGAGGCGAGGCCATATTCAACAAAACAAACGATAAAATTGAGATCACCACCGCTTACGGATACGAAATCCACCGGAACAAGAAATGGTACTTCTCGGTGCTGGCTAATTTCCGCACACAATTTGACAAGGGCTACAATTACCCTGACGACAGCACGGTGATTTCGAAGTTCCTGGCGCCGGGGTACCTGGTTTTCGGTCCGGGTATCACCTACACACCCGCCGGTTGGTTCTACGCCTTTCTCTCCCCCTCCTCTGGACGGGTAACCTTTGTGAATGACCAGAAACTTGCCGATCAGGGCGCATTCGGAGTGGATCCGGGAAAGAAGACCAGGGCTGAATTCGGTCCGTATCTTCGTGCTGATCTCAACAAGGACATTGCAAAAAATGTTAACCTTGCATCCACCCTCGAACTTTTCACCGATTATTTTCATGAATTCGGCAACATCGATGTGAACTGGAACCTGTTGCTCAGCCTGAAGGTCAATAAATGGCTTTCGGCATCGATCCAGACACAGCTAATTTATGACAACGACATCATGATCCAGACGGATCCCACCGAACCAGCCGGCCCGAGAACACAATTCAAGGAATTGCTCGGAGTAGGCCTCACTTATAAACTTAACTGATATGGGACATCACCACGACGAAAACGAACATCTTTCACATGAGGAGCTGAAATTCAGGGAACATGTCGAACGGGCAGGTCATTTTATTAAAATTGAACTGTTCCGATCGGCCCGGGAAGAGTACAAAGCCGCATTGAATTATCACCCGGGTAACGATATGTGCCTTTCCCAGATCCGGTTAATGAACTCCAATATTGCCCGGGACCGGAAATCGGTACTGATCATCGCTCCCATCGTGATCGCCATCATTGCAGCAATTGCCCTGCTGGCCTGAGAACCAGGTGGATATATTAAAAGCCGGAAACGATATCCATGTTTCCGGCTTTTAATCTTTAAGTTTTCCCTGAATTTTCAAGGAGAATAGTTAAACTTCTCCCTTCTTTACCCAAAAACACCCTGCAGCGCTACAGCTATTGCTTCACGATCGTAAGGCTTCGGCAGGTAACCGTTAAATCCCAGCGAAAGTAACCTTTCCCGGTCACCGATGGAAGCGTAACCGGTCACTGCAAGTATTGGAACATCTTGGTAATCGGGTCGTTTGCGGATTTCAAGCATAGCCTGTATACCGTCGAGCCCGGGTCCCAGGTTGATATCCATTAAAATGGCGTCAAATTTCCGTTCCCGCGTAAGCTGAATTGCCGACTTGGCGTCGAGGGTCGTGTAGATGTTGCACAGGTCTTTGATATAGATCATCAGCAACTGAATGTTGACGAGGTTATCCTCAACGATTAAAACATCGGGGAGTTTGTGCGGGCCTGTGACTGCAACCTCCGGCCGGGGAATGTCGATACCTGCAGATGGCACCTCCACCGGAACGGTTTGAGCCGAAGGTAATAAAATAGTGAACTCAGAACCCTGCCCCACGTCACTGACCAGGGAAATTTCACCATTCAACAGTTCCAGAATACGTTTCGAAATGGTGAGCCCCAGACCGCTTCCCTCGAATTTCCTCCCGTATCCTTCGCTGACCTGCCGGAATGCCTCAAAGATCATGGCATAGTTCTCCTTTGAAATTCCCATCCCAGTATCTTTGATAGTCAGTACGACCTGCTGCTTGTCATCCTGCGCAGCCAGGGCGGCCTTGATGGTGATGCTGCCCTGATCGGTGTATTTCACTGCATTATCGACCAGGTTCCGTAACAGATGCTGGAAAAGGTGTTCATCTCCGAGAATGGCCAGGTTTTCCTGAATGTCGAGGTGGAGCTTCAGGTGTTTACGTCTGAGCGGTTGTTCATAATTTTTAAGGACTTTTGACAGGATCGGTCCTACAAATACCGGCTGAAATTTTCGTGCTACCTCGTGCGACTGCAGATATGAAAGGTCCATGATCGCATCGAGGGTATCCATTAACCGCCGGCCTGAAACGAGGATATTCTCTGCTTTCGACCGTGAATCCTCATCTTTTAATTCATGCATCAGGATTTCAGCGAAGCCGAGGATGCCGTTCATCGGAGTGCGCAGTTCATGGTTCATATTGGAAAGTAGCGCCGATGTAAGCTTGTTGGAAACTTCAGCCTTTTGTTTTGCTTCAATCAGTTCCTGCTGTATTTTCTTCCTGTGGATCGAGAGTGCGATTTGTTCAGAGACAAATACAAGGATATCCTTCTCCCGGTCACCGTACCGGATGGCCGGATCATAGCTCTGTACCACCAGCACTCCGATGGTCTCCTTCTCAATTTTAAGCGGTATCCCGATCCAGTCGATGGCCACAGGTCCCACCATGTCGATGATCTCCCGGTTGGTGAAATAGGCGATATCCTCCGGTTTGGCGAGAAGGGGTTTGCCGGTACGGATTACATATTCGGTGAGTCCGTTACCCATGACCTGGGGCTCCGGTTTGGAATCCTTCTCATCAACAAAATAGGGGAAAGAAATCAGATCAAGGCCTTCCCTCAGGGCAATAAAAAGATTCCGGGCATCCATGAGTTCGCCGATGACCACATGAATGGCAGCGTACATCTCATCGAGTGTCCGCGATGTTATCGCAAGTTCGGAGATCCGGTACACCGCATTCTTAACCTTTTCCGACTGCACCACCTCTGAAATATCTTTATTGATGGTGATAATGCCAAGTACATTCCCTGCTTCATCTTTCAGATGGGAGGTGGACGACAACAAATAGGCAGTAGAGCCGTCTTTACGCTTATGTACCACCTCGCCCTTCCAGAATCCCTTTTCATCAAGTTCCCTGAATACCGATTCACGGGTGCTACCCGGAAAATCAACACGGAGCGAACCTCCTCCGAATTTACCTACCACCTCCTCCGATTTCCAGCCGTAAATTTTCTCGGCGCCTTTGTTCCAACTTTGGATGATCAGATCCTTGTCAAAGGTAATGATGGCATCGTTGACCTCTTCGAGTAAAGCATTCATGAACCTGATCCGCTCCTCGGCCTTGATGTTCATTGACTTGTACTCGAGTTGCTTGCGGAAATGTACCACTTGCTGGTTTTTCCAGATCAAAGCCAGTGAGATAAACACCACGGCAAGCATTCCCGCCAGGTAAACAATCACCGAGACGGCTTTCCGTTTCATCGGTGCATAAATCTCATCGGTGTCGATCTTGGATATCATTTTCCAGGAGGTTCCCGGCACCTGACGTGAATTGGCCATTACGTCGACACCCCGGTAATCGGCAGCTTCAATCATTGCCATGGTTCCGGATTCCATGACCTTGCGCGAGAGTGCATCCATTTCCGATTTCCGGTGGGAAGATTGGACCTTGATACGACCGCTACTGCCAAAAAGATACTGAACCGAATCGCTGGTCATCCAGGAGAGAAGACTTTCACCGGAACTGGTCTGATATGGCCATTCCTTAAAAATGGAACTAAAATATATTTCTGCATCCATACGGAGTACCACCAATGCAACCGGTTTCAGGTTATCTTTTACGGGAACAACGAATTCGAGACTGAACTTCGGAAGGGACCCTCCGGAACAATGTTCCAGGCAGGTTATTGAATCGGGGAATATCCCGTCAGTCATCTTCATTGCCGGAATTCCCCCTGTCACAGAATAACCGCTGTCGTTGATCAATAATAATGGGTCACCCTTATGGTTATAAATCAGGATCTCCTTGTAACCGTGATTCTTTATTATTGTGGCAAGCCAGCGTGAAATCTCCTCCCGGATCTGCTCCTGTTGCGGATTTGTAGTAAGTGATTTCATCAACCTGATAAAATCCGGATGAGAGGCAAGGAAGATCCCTTCAGCCTTTCGCTCCATCAGCCAGGCTGAGATCTGACCTACTTTGATCCCGGTTAAAGCAGCGACCTGGTTCTGCTGGTCGATGCTGATCTGCTTCTTTTCCGTTGTGAAATAATAATGACCGGCCAGGAACAGAGCCAGTACAATCAAACTGAAAACGATAATGGCACGGTAGGGAAACAGATGGTGATGATGGGCTCTTTCCATGATAATAAACCGGTTGAAATGCGACAATCAAAAATATAAAGAAATCAGGATCATCGGACGCATCGAAGGAATAATTAATAAATTTGTCGGAATTGGAGTCCAACATCGAAATCATGAAAGAAAAACCAAGGAAAAAATTGGCACTGGCAAAAAACGATCCCTGGCTGGCGCCTGCTGCCGAGGATATCATTGCCCGTTATGAACGCTATCAAAACACACTCGGGGAACTTGAAGCGGGATGGAATTCTCTCGGAGAGTTTGCAAACGGTTATAAATACTATGGTTTTAATTATGACCCTGAACGCAAAGGGTGGTACTTCAGGGAATGGGCTCCCAAAGCCCAGGATGTTTACCTTTTCGGTGATTTCAACGACTGGCAGCGTTATTCAAACCGGCTGACTCCCGACAAATACGGCAGATGGGAGTTGTTTCTGCCCGATGATCTTTATCGGGATCGCCTTACTCACAAAAGCAGGGTCAAGATCCTGGTGCACTCCGAAGCGGGATGGCATGAAAAAATTCCTGCCTACATCCGGCGTGTAATCCAGGATACGAAATCGGTCAATTTCTCAGGCCAGTTCTGGAACCCGCCTCCTTTTGACTGGGAGGGCGACCGGTTCGACATCCGGCAAATCCGTGAATTGCTCATTTACGAATGCCATGTCGGGATGGCCCAGGAACGCGAAGGCGTCGGGACCTTCGCCGAGTTCGCCGATTATATCATACCCTATATCAAAAACTCGGGATACAATGCGATACAGCTCATGGCTGTAGCCGAACATCCTTATTATGGCTCCTTCGGATACCATGTTACCAGCTTTTTCGCGGTTTCCTCACGATTCGGAACTCCCGAAGAGTTGAAATATCTGGTAAAAAAAGCACACGAGCAGGGTATTGCCGTGCTGATGGATCTCGTCCATTCCCATGCCGCCAAAAACACGAATGAAGGATTGAACATGTTCGACGGTTCCGACGATCAGTATTTTCACCCGGGTGGTCGCGGAAATCATCCCCACTGGGATTCCAAATGTTTTAATTACGGGAAAAGGGAAGTACTCCGGTTCCTGCTGTCAAACCTGAAATTCTGGCTTAAGGAATTCCATTTCGACGGGTTTCGTTTCGACGGCGTCACCTCCATGATGTATTTCGACCATGGTTATCGCGACCACTGGGACCTCGATGGTTACTTCAAAAACGGAGTTGAATGGGATGCATTGATCTACCTGCAGTTGGCCAACACCCTGATCCATAAACTGAAACCTCATGCACTCACCATTGCTGAAGATGTTACCGGCATGCCGGGATTATGCCGTCCGATCAGAGAGGGGGGGATCGGGTTCGATTACCGGCTCGGAATGGCCATTCCCGATTACTGGATCAAAATGCTTAAAGAAAAAAAAGATGAAGAGTGGGATATCGGCGAACTCTGGGCATTAATGTGCAACCGGCTCCCCGGGGTAAAGACTGTTGCCTATTGTGAATCGCACGACCAGGCGCTGGTTGGCGATCAAACCATCTCGTTCCGGTTGATGCAAAGTGAGATCTATTTTAAAATGAGTAACAGGGATGAGAGTTACATCATCGACCGTGGCCTGGCCTTGCACAAAATGATCCGATTCATTACAATAACCACCGGCGGTCAGGCGTACCTCAATTTCATGGGCAACGAATTCGGCCACCCCGACTGGATCGACTTTCCGAGGGAAGGTAACCAATGGAGTTTTCAGTATGCACGCCGGCAGTGGTCGCTCATCGAAAATCCCGACCTGAAGTACCGGTATCTTTCGCTCTTTGACCGGGAGATGTTGACACTGGTAAAGGACTATCACCTGTTCGACACCGGCTATGGCGATCTTCTGAACCTGGACGGGGAAAATCAGACGATCATATTTAAACGGCAGGAGGTGATTTTCGTCTTCAATTTTCATGTTTGCAATGCCGTGGCCGACTACCGTTTCCCGGTTCCCGAGCCAGGCGACTACCGGATCGTTCTCAATACCGATAACCACCGGTTCGGCGGACATGGCAGGGTGGATGAAAGCCTGACCTACACCACCCTTTATGATGAATCAACAAAGATGCATTTCCTGAGTATTTATATACCAAACAGGACTGCACTTGCGTTTGTAAGATTTAATCAGTGACCTGAAAATATGTATCTTTGCGGCCCGGTATGCCGTTAATCCTGACCTATATGAATTTTAGAGAAAACCGATTTATTTGTACCCTGATCCACCCTGCAATCCTCCTGTCCCTTTCGCTCCTGCTGTCGGGTTTAACTTTCAGCCGGGCATGGGCCGGAACCGACACCACCTGGTCGGTTCAATTCAGGCTGAACATGACCCATGCTATTGACCACCAGATCTTCAATCCCGATTCAGAC
This sequence comes from Bacteroidales bacterium, assembly GCA_028706295.1. GTDB lineage: Bacteria > Bacteroidota > Bacteroidia > Bacteroidales > FEN-979 > CAIVAT01. The sequence continues at coordinate 32,543 of JAQWBQ010000017.1, read as the reverse complement.
TATGTTTACGTGGTGCTCGATCACGGCATTGAACCGATGCGGTTGGTCCCGGAGCCTGGAAACATTTACTCAGCCACCCTTTTTGATGAACTCGATTCAGCTACCGCCTATAGTTACAAATTCAGGATCAACGATACCCTGTGGGAAACCGTACACCGCTCTTTCATTTCAAAGCCAGGACTGGTAACCCTTTCATCTTGGTGGAACGATGAATTTGATAATTACACGACTTTTCAGGTCGATATGACATGGGCCACGCAATCGGGGCTGTTCAATCCCGTAACCGATTCTGTTTGTATTGCAGGAACTATGAATAACAGCAGGGGTTTTAGGACGCTTCAGCATATCGATACTACCCTGAAATATGCTATAACTTACAGCCTGGAACCGGCTTCCGTCCACCGGTTTAAATACTGCATCAACGCCGATTCCGCGGGAATGGAGCTTCAGGGCAAACCGGACCGTATGGTTCGTGTTCCCGATACCATCCTGAACCTGTTCCACGATTTCAACAACGTCAACCCCTCCAAACGACCCATGACCTTTGTCTGTAACATGGGTTATTACATCGGAGCCCACCATTTCGACCCTTCTTCATCATTCGTGGATGTGGCAGGGAATTTCAACAATCAGGGTGGAAACGATGTTTTGTTTGATCCTGAAAACGACAGCATCTATTCGGTCGAATGCATGCTCGACACAGCCTGGTTCCAAACAGGTCCCCTCCGGTTTAAATTCCGGATCGACGGGTCCTGGAGCACAGCTGAACTGTCGGGAAAACCCGACCGGAGCTACACCTTTCACGACACCATCGGAAATGATCCCAACCGGTTTTCCTGTTATTACAACGACCTGAATCCGAATATTCCCACACGTCCCTGGGCTTTTGATGTCGCTATCCAGGGACTCCTTATCCATAAAGAGATCCTGAGCGGTAGTTACGGATTTGAAGATGTAAACGGAGCGCCCGAAGGCATCTCACTGTACCAGTGGTACCAGAGCGATAACGCCCAGGGAGCCAATCCGGTGGCCATCGACACGGCACAGTCAATCACCTACACCATCGACACCCTCGACATTGGCAAATGGCTGGTATTTGAGGTGACCCCCGTTGCAGCCAAAACCGATTCCGCTGTCGGTCTTCCCGTCAGGGTCGTCTCGGCCACCCCGGTTGGCGGCGTCGGCATCGGCGAATCTGAAAACCTGATCACAAAGGTTTTCCCGAACCCCTGTTCTGATCTGGTAACGGTCGAAGCCCGCAGAAAGATTGATCAGATCGCTATTTACAATGCGCAGGGAGTCCTGGTATTCCTTACACACCAGTTAAACTCCCAAACTGTAAGACTCCCGGTCGGGAATTTATCTCCGGGTTTCTATTTTCTGAAAGCTACCTCCGCAGACCAGATCACCGGAACCGTGAAACTGATCCGAAGATAGCTGATGTATGCAGACCTCCCGTCACCTCCGGCGTTTCGGGGTCAAATCCGTAAAGCCCGGTAACGGATTCATGCATCGATAAAAAATCCTGAATTTTCTTTCGAAATCTGATTTTTCCTAAATCAGGATGGGTTAGCAAACAATGAACTCCTGCTTTTACATGTGACCAGCAGAAACGACAGGATCACTTCAGCAGAAAATCGAGGTTGTCGGCAGCCGAATATTCCTTTGGTTCCTCCCCGTAACGAAAAACCCTTAACCGACGCGGTCCCGTCAGGGTCATTGCATGATCAATTACAGTAAGCAGGCACCCTTCGCGCAATCCTGCCACTGTGATCTCACGGTTGACCTGCAGAAATTCGAGGATGCGTTGTTCCCGTGTCTCACCGGCATGCCCGGCCGGATTCGCGTCAAGATAATGCGGGTTGATCTGGAAGGGGATCAGATTAAGGCAACTGAACGACGGTGGTTCACTTACCGGCATGTCGTTGGTGGTTTTCATGGTCGGACATGCCACGTTGGCTCCCGCGCTCCATCCCGCATACGGAATACCCTGATGCACCCTGCGGCGGATCGGTTCCATAATGCCGAATTCATGCATCATTTTCGTCAGATGAAAGGTGTTGCCCCCGCCGATCACGATGGCTTCGGCCCGGCCGACAGCCTTTTCCGGATTCGGTTCCCGATGAATAGAATGCAGCTCGAATCCTAGTTCAGCGAAAATTTTCTGTACCTTTTCTTCATACAGATCAAAAGATTTTTCAACGCTGATACCCGTCAGGTTAATACCGGCGTAAGGGATGAAAAGCGCCTTCTGTACGCTGTATCTGTTAAAAAAATCACGGATGTAATTCCGGGGCCATAACAGGTATTCCTCACCTGCATTGGTTGAATTGCTAATCAACAGAAGATTTCTGGTCATACATTTTTTTTGGGGGTAAAAATAACGGAAAGTTCTTATTTTTGACAGTTGAATCGATAAAAATCCTGAAAATGCAGCAGAAACAGGCGTTAAAGTTCTGGCAGATCTGGAATATGAGTTTTGGCTTTCTGGGAATCCAGTTTGGCTGGGGACTGCAGATGGCCAATATGAGTGCGATATACACCTATCTGGGAGCAAAGCCAAGCCAGATTGCATTACTTTGGCTGGCAGCGCCGGTTACCGGGGTTATCATTCAGCCGCTGATCGGACAGGCCAGCGATCGCACGTGGACCCGTCTTGGCAGACGCAGACCATACATTCTGGTTGGCGCCATACTGGCCTCCCTGGCGCTCATCCTGATGCCCAACGCTCCTACCTTCTGGATCGCAGCGGGACTGCTGTGGGTACTCGACGGAACCATAAACGCGAGCATGCAACCATTCCGGGCCATGGTCGCCGACAACCTCCCCGAAGAACAAAATTCACAGGGATTTGCCATCCAGTCACTCTTTATCGGACTGGGCGGTACGATCGCTTCTGCCCTCCCCTGGATGATGACCAACTGGTTCGGCATCGCCCCTGATACAGCCGGGCAAGGCCATATCCCGACCTCTGTCACCCTCTCTTTTTATATCGGGGCAGTGGCCTTTATCGGGGCAGTGCTCTGGACTGTTTTTACGACAAAAGAGATTCCGCCGGATGATGCGGAACTTGCCTCCATTCGCGCCCGGAAGTTCGACTGGACACTGGGAATGGGACCCGTTGTCAGGCTGATCGGGCACCTCCCCCGGAGAATGTGGGAACTCGGATTGGTTCAGTTCTTTACCTGGGTCGGTATGTTCTGCCTCTGGGTCTATTTCGCGCCGGCCATCGCCGCAAATGTGTTCCATGCCAGTGAAGGCACCGTCGAAATGGAAGCATCAGGCTCCTGGGCCGGGTTCTGCTTTGCAATGTACAACGCAGTCTGTTTCTTGTTTTCCTTTGTCCTGATCCGGGTCACTAAAATTACAGGGCCCAGGACCATTCACGCCCTTTGCCTCGCTATCGGCGCTGTCGGATTGCTCAGTATTCCGGTTATGACCGGACAGTATGGATTGTTGTTTTCCATGGCCTGTATCGGAATCGCCTGGGCCAGTATCCTTTCTATGCCTTATGCCATGCTGACCCCCTCGCTTCCCCCCGACAAACTGGGCGTTATGATGGGCATATTCAACCTCTTTATTGTGATCCCCCAGGTTGTCGCCTCCACCCTTCTAGGCAATACCATCGGACTGTTTTTTAATGGCAATCCCATGAGCGCCATGTATATCGGCGGCGTATCGTTCATCCTCGCGGCAATTGCCACCCTCCTGGTTGTCACTTACCGAACGGGAAAAAAACACCAACCGACCGACGGGATCGAAGTCGCCTGAAGTTTTATAAAACCTTTATACAACTAAAAAGAAAATCTAATCTCAACTGAAATGAAGAATGATCGTGCATCCGGGATCCTGTTACATCCCACCTCGCTTCCCGGGAAATATGGTATCGGCACACTCGGTAAGGGCTGCTTTGATTTTATCGATTTCCTGGTCCGCGCCGGGCAGACCTATTGGCAGATCCTGCCACTCGGGCCTACCGGTTATGCTGATTCACCCTATCAGTGTTTTTCAGCGCACGCCGGGAATCCAAACCTGATCGATCTGGACCTGCTGGTTAAATTGAAACTTCTTGAGCACGAAGATCTGGAGGATTTCCCGCATCTTTCGGAAAATCAGGTTGAGTTTGATGCCGTACAGAAAGCCAGGCTTCCTATTCTCAAAAAAGCTTTTGAACGATTTTTGCATTACGCCGATAACCTCGACAAGATGGCGTACCGCAATTTTCTGAAAGAACAATCGAAATGGATCAATGATTACGCCCTCTTCATGGCCATCAAATCCAACCGGGGTCAACGCCCCTGGTATCAATGGGAAGAATCGTTGAAAATGAGAGACCCTGAAGCGTTGAGAGCAATCCAGACCTCCTTCCACGAAGAGATTGACTTTCACAAGTTCCTTCAGTATGCATTCTTCCGCCAATGGATGGCCGTAAAAGAATATGCCCACAAATATAAAATCAGAATTATCGGCGACATTCCTTTGTACGTCGCACTCGACAGCGCCGATGCATGGTCGAATCCTGAAATTTTCGAATTTGATAAAAACAGAAATCCCGTCAGGGTTGGCGGCGTGCCACCCGACTACTTCAGCGAAACCGGCCAGCTCTGGGGAAATCCCCTGTTCCGCTGGGATGTACTGAAAGAAACCGATTATCGGTGGTGGATCGAACGGATTGAAACCAACCTGATGTTATATGATATCATCAGGATTGATCATTTCAGGGGATTTGCCGCTTACTGGGCTGTTCCGTACGGAGAAAAAACCGCGGTAAACGGTTCCTGGATCCCCTGCCCGGGTCAGGATTTCTTCTCCGTAATCAGGGAAAAACTGGGTTCCCTGCCCATCATCGCTGAAGACCTAGGCGTGATCACCCCCGATGTGGAAGCCTTACGCGATGGATTCGGCCTTCCGGGCATGAAAATCCTCCAGTTTGCCTTCGACTCGGCCGAAGCCAACGACTACATCCCGCATAATTATGTTAAGAATTGTATCGTCTATACCGGCACACACGACAATGATACCGTGGTGGGCTGGTTTGAGAAGGCATCGGACGAAGATAAAAAATATGTGCTCGACTACCTCAATACCGACGGGAATGAGATCAACTGGGCATTCATCCGGCTGGCGTGGTCCTCAGTCGCAAATACGGCTATCGTACCCATGCAGGATCTGCTCGGCCTTGATACCGAATCGCGTATGAACCTACCCGGTACCACTACCGGAAACTGGACCTGGCGGGCTAAAAACAGTGATTTCACTGCAGGACTCGCCGAAAGACTGGCCCGTCTGACCCGGCTTTACGGAAGGACAATTAAAGTAAAGACAAAAATCTGATTCCCATGACAAGGCTGTTACCGGTTATCATCTTACTGTTTTCGACGGCTATTCAGGCTCAGGAAAACATCGTGCAAAGGGTCGAACCTCCATGCTGGTGGACCGGTTTCAAGTCGCCGGACCTCCAACTGATGGTTTACGGAAAAGAGATTGCCTCAGCCACCGTTTCAGTAGATTATCCGGGATTTACGATCAAGCGGATCCACAAAGTAAAAAATCCCAATTACCTCTTCCTCGATGTGTTTATCAGCCCGGGAGCACGCCAGGGAATAGCTCCCATCCTTTTTAAATTGAAGGATAAAATAGTCGGGAAATACCTGTTCGAACTGAAGTCCCGAAAGAAAGGTTCTGCCGCCAGGAAGGGTTTTTCCTCATCGGATGTGATCTACCTTTTGACACCCGATCGTTTTGCAAACGGGGATACGACCAATGACCGGATCACCGGAATGACTGAGCCGGCTGACCGCAGGTTGCAGGACGGCCGCCACGGTGGCGATATCAAAGGGATCATGGATCATCTGAGCTATTTTAAAGAGCTCGGGGTTACTGCGCTGTGGATCAACCCGCTGCTCGAGAACAACCAACCAACATATTCCTACCACGGATATTCCACCACCGACTACTACCGGATCGATCCCCGTTTCGGGACCAACGCCGATTATCTGAAGCTGACGGAGGCACTTCATCAACAGGGTATAAAGGTAATTATGGATATGATCTTCAACCATTGTGGCAGCGAACACTGGTGGATGAAGGATCTGCCCTCCGATGACTGGTTGAACCAATGGCCCGAATTCACCCGGACCAATTACCGTGCAGGTACTGCAAGCGATCCTTATTCTTCACAATACGACAGTGCGCTTTTTGTCAGTGGATGGTTCGACCGGACCATGCCCGACCTGAACCAGAACAATCCGTATTTAAAGAATTACCTGGTCCAGAACAGCATTTGGTGGATCGAATATGCCAGCCTCGACGGGATCAGGCAGGACACCCACCCCTACCCTTTTAAAGAGTTCATGGCAGAATGGGGCCGGCGACTGGCCACGGAATATCCCAATTTCAACGTGGTCGGCGAATGCTGGATGAATTACCCCGCTTCGGTAGCATACTGGCAAAAGGATGCACTGAATAAAGACCGTTATAACTCCTGGCTCCCGTCGGTTTTCGACTTCCCGCTTTATGATGCCCTGGGAAAGGCATTTAACGAAAAAGAGGACTGGAACACCGGCATCCTCAGGTTGTACGAGATACTGGCGCAGGATATGTCGTACCCCAATCCCAATAACATCGTAACCTTTACCGACAACCACGATGTGAATCGTTTCGCAAATACACAAAACGACGATATCCGGAAACAAAAGATGGCGCTGTCTTTTATCCTTACTACACGGGGAATCCCGCAGATATTTTACGGTACGGAGATCATGATAACCACCACCGGGACCGATAAAGGCCACGGAATCATCCGGCAGGATTTTCCCGGTGGGTGGATCCGGGATGAAAAGAATGCCTTTACGGCAGAAGGGAGGACCGGGGTGCAGAACGAGATCTTCAATTTCACCAAAACCATCCTGAACTGGCGTAAAACTGCTGAAGTAATCCATACCGGCAAACTCCGGCACTTTATTCCCAAAGATGGCATTTACACCTATTTCAGGTACGACCGGAACAACGCGGTCATGGTGGTACTGAACAATAATGATGCTCCCGCGAACCTGGAGACCACACGGTACCGGGAATTTTTGAAAAAATACAAAACCGGAACAGATATAATCACCGGCATCAAAATCATGGATCTCAGCAAACTGAGCATCCCCGCCAAAGGGGTCCTCATCATTGATCTGAAATAAAACCCCTGTATAATTTCATAAATCGTAAATCGTCACCATGTTGTCCATCCAGAAAAAATTATCCAACATTTTTTATGTGATCCTGGGATTGCCAAGCACGGCCATGGGATTTGCATTATCAATTCAGATCGCTGTGTTGAGCTGGATTCTGAGAACGAAGTACCACCTTGAGATCGACCAGATCGGGATAGTCTGGGCGGCCGGCCCCATCGCGGGAATCCTGGGCCAGCCCATTATCGGGTTGATCAGTGACAAAGTCTGGTTCTGGGGCGGCCGGAGGAGGCCTTTCATCATCATTGGCGGAATCCTCGCTTCGCTGATGATTTTTGCCCTGCCCAACATCGACACCATCAACAACTTTTTTAGTATCGGAAGTGTCATGGCCGTCGCAATTACCGTTGCCCTCACCCTCGACCTCTCGATCAATATCAGCTTCAACCCAACCCGTTCGATTATCGCGGATGTCACACCCGAAGGACAACCACGCACCAAGGGCTACACCTGGATGCAGTCGATCTCGAACCTGTTCGGAAGCGGTGCGTATCTCATGGGAGCGCTGATCGGTAATTATTTCCTGATCTATGCCGGTGTGATCATCGTGCTGTTTTTTTCACTGGGTCCCTTATTCTTTATCCAGGAACCCCGGGATCTGACAAAGGCCGACGACCGGAAAAGCAAGGAAAATGCCGGCGGATCATCAACCACCCACCACAAAACCCAATGGGGTGAACTGTTTAAACTTTATTTCGCCCACGGATTTTCATGGCTTGGAATTCAGACCATGTTCGTTTACATGTTCGCCTTCCTGGAGCAAAAACTCGCGTCAGCGCCCGGAACACCTGTCCCGGACCGGAACGCCTATCTTGGACAGATGATTGGTTGGTCGTTCTTTATCCTGAATGCCATCGGTTCGATCTGGCCCGCATTTTTGCTGGAACCCCTGAGTAAAAAGATCGGCAGGGTCAAAACCCACGCCACCATGGTCGCCATTATGGCCATCGGGTATTTCGGGATCGTCCTCTGGGCACACAATGCTGTTTTGCTTTATACCATGATGTGCATCCTCACTTTCGGATGGGCAGCGGTTGTAAGTCTGCCGTTCGCCATCATGTCGGAAAAAGTGGATGAAAGCCGGATGGGTTTCTTCATGGGCATCTTCAACCTCTCGGTGGTACTGCCCCAGCTGATCTCCAGCTCCCTGCTGGGGACAATCATTAAAAATGCCGCGGATAAAAACATCATCTTTATCATGAGTGGCTTCTCCCTGGCCATTTCTGCAATCCTCTGGCTTTTCGTCAGAGAAGGCCGGAAAAAAACATCCCGGGAATGAAAAATACAAGTTTCCATACAAACATTCCTACTACTGACCGATGGAACCGCCGCAAAATCTTTACGGGCCGTTCTGCCCGGGTCTTTGCGTTGATGCTCCTTTCGACAGTGATCTGGATGCCACCTGCAAGATCCCAATCCTTTCAGGAACTGATCAACCGTATCGGATCGCTTCCTGAATCCCGGCGACAGGCCATCGCCGACAGTTTTGTCAATTCTGTGCCTTCAATGCCCTTTCTTGAAAACGATTCGGCGGTTCATTTCATCTATAACAACCCTGCCCGGTCGGTGGCCCTTTCGGGCGATGTGACAGGATATAAGCCCAGTCAAAGCCTGACCTGTATCCAGGGAACGCATTTATGGTATTACACGACCTTCTATCCCACCGATGCCCGCCTCGATTACAAATTCGTGACCAATGGCTCCGACTGGAACCTGGATCCAAAGAATCCGCTGACCTGTATGAGCGGGTTCGGCCCGAATTCCGAACTCAGAATGCCAGGGTATCATCCTCCTCCGGAAATCTTCTTTGATTCAACCATCCCGCACGGCACCCTGATTGACACCACCTGCTTCAGCGCCGGCTTGGGTAACACCCGGGAAGTAAAAATATACCTTCCGGCAGGCTATCCGCAATCCGGAACCAGTTATCCTCTGGTATTATTTCACGACGGAACCGATTACATATCTCTGTGCAATGCCCGGAATATTCTCGATTATCTCATCGCCAAACGGCTCATTACTACGGTTATCGCGGTTTTTGTTCCACCGGTTGACCGGACTGCAGAATACTCAGGAGATAAAATAAATCTGTTCACCACCTTTATCACCCACGAGTTGATGCCTGCAATCGACGCCCGGTTCCACACTTCCAAAGACCCTTCAAAAAGGGCTATGATCGGGGCATCCAACGGCGGGAACATTGCCCTGTACATCAGCGTGAAACACCCGGAGGTTTTCGGAATGGCGGGGGCGCAATCTTCCAATGTCATCCCGGCGATCAGCCAATCCCTGAGAAATCTTCCCAAACTTCCCCTTAATTTTTATCTTGACTTAGGCACTTACGACATTGAGGAACTGATCCCGCTGGTGCGTAATCTGAAAAACATTCTGGAATCCAAAAATTACCCTTTGGAGTTCCATGAATGGCATGAAGGACACAGTTGGGGAAACTGGATGGGTCATCTTCGGCTCCCCCTGATCCGGTTTTTTCCGTACATAACCGATTCCAAATGATCTATGATCAACAAACAAACATAAAATCAATCTTATGAAAAACGTTTATCTCTTTTTCACGGCCATCCTGATGACCGCGTTGATTGCGGGTTGCAAATCCAATGATGATGTGCCGGTATCAAAAAATCCCCGGATGCTGAAGCTGGCATCGCCCATCCTCATCAACTACGATTCCACCGTGGTTGAGCTTGCCGATTTCCTGCAGCGTCCCGGTAAAATTGATTCCATGACCGCCGATCCTACCCTATCGGTGACCATGTCGGCCGACTCGGCACGGTTGACCATCAAGCCCACCACCCGCGACTTCCCGCGGTTGTCGACGCTGACAATCTGGTCCGAGGGATTCCCATATTCTCTACTCCTCGAAAAGACGACCAAAACCCGGTTCTGGTTTACCTTCGATCCGAAAAATAAAAAATACAAACGGGTACAGATCGCAGGCCAGATGAATGACTGGAATCCCGCCCAGGGATACATGTTCCAGAAGGACAACAAATGGATCATCGATCTGGACCTCTTTCCCGGAAAGTACCAGTACAAACTGATCCTCGACGGGAAATGGCACACCGATCCGACCAACCCCGATTCGGCCTTCGTCGTTTCAGGCGGATACAATTCAATTCTTACGGTAGGGAATCTGAATACAGCTAATTTACCGGTACTTTTCACATCGAAAGCCGAACGCCGTTCTTTCGTGATCGGCGTTAGGAACAAGATTGACTCCGTTTTCATTTACTGGGAAAACCACCTGCTGGGCAAAGATTTCTGGAGCCTCGACAGCGCGGGAATTACCGTTACTATTCCCAGAAAAGCGAGAGAATTCGACCGGAGTTACATCCGTGCATGGGCTTATAATAAAGCAGGCATCTCAAACGAAATACTGGTACCGCTGCAAAATGGTAAAGTTCTGTCGGATCCCGTAAAACTGTCGCGGACCGATCGCGAATCCATGATCATGTACTTCCTGATGGTCGATCGCTTCAGGAATGGCGATAAGGAAATCGATCAGCCGGTGAAGGATCCCGAAATCGATCCTAAGGTTAACTATATGGGCGGTGATATTGCCGGTATCACCCGGACCATTGAAGACGGTTACTTCTCGAATCTGGGAGTCAACACCCTCTGGATTTCACCGATCACCCAGAACCCGCTCCTCGGATTCGTGGAATATCCGGCCCCGCACCGCAAATTTTCGGGGTATCATGGCTACTGGCCGATCACACTGACAACCATCGACAATCGCTTCGGAGATTCCAAGGCCCTGAATAAAATGGTCATGGAAGCGCATGGCAAGGGCATGAACGTGATCCTTGATTTTGTATCACATCATGTCCACCAGGATTATCCGCCTCTCACAGCACACCCCGACTGGATCACTTCGGTTGATCTTCCCGGAAAAAAGAAAAATATCAGGCTTTTCGACGAACAGCGGCTTACCACCTGGTTCGACATCTTCCTTCCTACATTCGACCTCACAAAACCCGAAGTGGCTGAAATGGTTTCCGATTCAGCAACATTCTGGATCCGGGAATACAAAATCGACGGATTCAGGCACGACGCCGCGAAGCATGTGCCGGAGAGCTACTGGAGGCTTTTAAATCAAAAACTGAACAAAGAGGTTACCGTTCCCGAAGGAAGGGGCATATACCAGATCGGCGAGACTTTCGGGAGCCGGGAGTTGATTGCAAGTTATATCAATCCGGGTATGCTAGATGCGCAATTTGAATTCAACCTTTATTGGGATGCCAAAAATTCCTTCGCATCCGACAATACCTCCTTCCGCGAACTGAATTACTCCCTCCAGCAAAGTTTCAACTATTTCGGGGAACATAATCTGATGGGAAATATCACCGGAAACCAGGATATGTCGCGTTTTATTTCCTTTGCAAGCGGTGCCCTGAACTTCGGGGAAAACGAATCGGATGCCGGATGGAAACGCGACATTCAGGTAAAGGACACCATCGGGTACCGGAAACTGGCTTCACTCATTGCCTTCAACATGACCATTCCGGGTATTCCCGTCATCTATTACGGCGATGAGTTCGGGATGCCTGGCGCCGGCGACCCCGACAACCGCAGGATGATGAAGTTCGACAGCCTGAACGCCCAGGAATCACACCTGAAAGAGATCACCTCAAAACTGGCACATCTCCGCAGTGGGAACCTGGCCCTGGTTTATGGTGATTTTCAAACCCTGAAAGTCAGCGACCGGACTTTTGTATATATGCGCTCCTATTTCGACAAGGCCGTTATCGTGATCTTCAACAAAGAGCGTACAAATAAGAAAATCGAATTTGAACTCCCCGAACGTTACCAGGATCTGAAGTACCTTCCGCTCCAGGGAACGGTTTATACCCAGGAAGAAGGAAAAATAAAGATGACGTTACCCGGGAATTCCTTTGAAATCCTGACTTACTGACCGCACATTGACTGGTGTAGTGAAAATCACGAACATTCAGGTTGACCTTTATCCGGGAACCTGATCAGGATAATGGAAAATTCGATGATAAGCGCTTTGAAAAATGTAAGTGAATCAAAATTATAGCAGATGAAAATGAAAATGACCCTTGCTTTATCAGCAATCCTGATGCTCGGAATCCTGAGCTGCAATGCCCCCGACAAGCCTGTTGTCATGAATCCGGCAGCCCATGTGGAGTGGGCAAAAAATGCAGTGATCTACGAGGTCAATATCCGGCAATTCACCCGGGAAGGCACTTTTAAAGCCCTTACCGGGGAGCTTCCGCGACTGGAACGGCTCGGAGTCGATATTCTCTGGCTGATGCCGGTTCACCCAATCGGAGCTTCCAACCGGAAAGGATCTCTCGGAAGCTACTATGCCGTAAGGGACTACCTTGCAGTAAATCCTGAGTTCGGAACAGACAAAGACCTGGTCATCCTGGTAAATAAGGCCCATGAACTCGGCATGAAAGTGATCATCGACTGGGTCGCCAACCATACCTCATGGGACAACAGCCTGATCTCCAGGCACCCCGACTGGTATAAAAAAGATTCGACCGGTAAAATCATTTCACCCGTGCCCGACTGGACCGATGTGGCCGGGTTGGACTATTCCCAACCTGGTTTGCGTAAATTCATGACCGACGCGATGATCTATTGGGTCAGAAAATACGATATTGATGGGTTTCGTTGCGATGTGGCCGGAATGTTGCCGGTCTCCTTCTGGCATGAAGCCATACCCAGGATTAAAAGGGTTAAACCCGTGTTTATGCTTGCCGAGGAAGAAACACCAAAGATCCACGACAGCGGCTATTTTGATGCAAGCTATTCATGGGACCTCCACCACCTGATGAACCAGATCGCCCAGGGAAAGAAATCGGCCGATCAGATCGACACCCTTTGGGCTAAGGAAACTAAAAAATACCGGCCCGATGCCATCCGGATGCGCTTCACAAGCAATCATGATGAAAACTCCTGGAACGGTACCGAATTCGAACGGATGGGTGCCGGCGCCCAGACTTTCGCGGTACTCACCTTCACCTTCCCCGGGATGCCGCTGATTTATACAGGACAGGAATCGGCCATGAATAAACGATTAAAGTTCTTCGACAAGGACAGCGTTCCCTGGGGCGGATACCGGCTCGCTTCGTTTTATGCCCGGCTGGCACAGCTTAAGAAAAAAGGCAATCTCCTGGCTGCTGACAGCACCGGGGGAAAGCTGATCCGGGTAAATACCTCCGACGATAAAGCAGTTTATGCATTCAAAAGGCAATTGCCTGATCAGGAGCTACTGGTGATTATGAACCTTACCGGCACCGACCGCACCATCACCCTTCAAACGGGCGGAGGAACCGGAAATTATCGCGAAATATTTTCGAATGAGACAAGAACATTTCCCGAAGGTGAGAAACTGACCCTGAAACCCTGGGAATACCTGGTCTGCGAAAAACTTTGAGAACCGTATGATGTTTAACTGAACGGTTCGGCTGTGACCGATCGGAATGTTTATAGCCCTTGAATCACTTTTGATTTGACACTTTTTTTAATTGCGTCCATTCTTCCAGGTAGGTTTTTTTAAAGACCGTATACCATTTGTCATTGGTTGTATAGTCAGCAGATTGCGTTCCGGGATCTGCAAGCGGATTCCGGTAAAAATCTTCACGGGCCGTTGTCCTGGCACATAATTCCTGGGCTTTAACGCATTCATCAGCCCTGAAATTCTGGATCTTCAGCAGGTGTAAAAAACGCAGGGCCTCCTTCCCTGCTCCGTGACCGGTGAAATAGGTGACAGCTTCCAAAGTCAGGTAGGGATTTAACCGTCGGCTTATATACTCGTAAATCCCTTCCTGGCCGATCCCTGCCCGGTCGATCCTTTTGCTGACGTATAGCCTGTCGTTCTCTTCGAGTCTGCTGATTGCTTCCATATAAGCACCTGCGGCAACATAGGAATCAATTTCCGCCAGTCGTTGCTGGTAAAGACCCGCCCAACAGTACTTTTCCAGCGTATCCCTGACGGCCCTGACATCCGTGTTGCAATCGGTCCGCTGCCCGGCCAGTTTTAATGCATCATCGAGATAGGCGATCGCCCCCCTGTAATTTTTCAGTGCGATACACCGGTCAGCCCGGATCACACATAAATCCAACGAATCATGGTGGATCCTGCATTTCTGGTCGGAGATCTTCTGACCGAACCGCTGGAACGCCTTTGCCAGGCCTTCTTCATTCTCCAGGTGGTTTCGGGTCGCTTCATCCCGGATAACCTGTAGCTGATAAAACGCTGAATCAAAATCATTGGACCAGATATGCCTTTGAGCGCCGGATAACCGTACCAGCAAATAGTTCCGCAAAGCGATGCGATAAACCGAATCAAAATCAGGGTCGGGATCAAACCGGTAACGGTCCGCAAGCGTCCGCGCCTTCTGAAGCCTGTCGACACCAAGGGTGAACCGGCCGTTCTCAACCGCCAGCGATCCGGTCAGGAATAACCGCTGATACCGGATATGAGCGATCACTGCAGCCTGAGCGTCAGGGGCATGCCGCAATGGGGAATCTTCCGGCAAATCCAGTACAAGTATCATCAGACTGTCGTAGATCAGTAACGACTTGTCATGCTCCTGATCCTTCAGGGCCCTGTCAAGATCGCTGAGTTGCCTTACCGCGACACCCCGGATGGCCTCCCGTTTTTTTTCAAGCAACTGTTCCCGGATGATTGAGACTTCACGGGGAGTGTATAGCGATTCAAAATCGCGGTAACATTCGAGCGCGTCCCGGAACTGCCGGGCTGCCAAAAGCCGGTCACAATCCGAATTTCTTTTAAAAAACAGGGAGGCATAAACCGAACGATAAACTGAATCGGAGCGGATGAACCGCCGGTTCTGCGACAAATATTCGCCTGCCTTTAAAAGATACGCGTCGGCCATCTGGTACATTTCCGATTGAATGCATGTGGCTGCAATACCGGCATAAGAACTAAGAATACCCTCCGCTGCTGCGACCTGGAGCTGATCAAATGCGGTATCCCGGAGATCCGGTTTGATTAGTTCTGTCACCCGCCGCCCGTGTGCCAACAGGGTAAACGCTTCAGCGAAACGTTTGGCACCCATCAATCCCAAAGCCGTCCCGACATAGGCCCCGTTCAGATGCTTCAGGAAATAACCCGGCAACGTATCCTTGGCAGCATCCGGAAACATGTTATTCAGGAGCCGCGGCAAATCGTAAACGGGATCCCGGCCTGTATCGCCGACTTCATACAACTCAAGAAAATCCTGATAGATCTTTCCGTACAGGTGATCCATTTGCTTCGACCGGCGAACATAAGAAAGGATCCGGTCGACAAAAAAAGTTGACAACGAATCC
Source organism: Bacteroidales bacterium (assembly GCA_028706295.1). Taxonomy (GTDB): domain Bacteria; phylum Bacteroidota; class Bacteroidia; order Bacteroidales; family FEN-979; genus CAIVAT01. The sequence goes on along the minus strand of JAQWBQ010000017.1, from coordinate 16,977 downwards.
ATATCCCCACTCCAGCCTTTAACGGTGGACAAATCCAGGTGGTCTCCAAGGGTGTAAGTCAGACTTAAAGTATGCTTTCTTTCCCGGGACCATTTCTCTTCCAAACCCGCCGGATCATATCCACCGGTTAATAATTTTCCGCTGAAATTGCGGCTGGCGATCTGCCTGATGACGTTGTTAACCTCTGAAACTTCAAAAAAATGGTAGGGCAGCCTCATAGGATCAGCAAAATCAACACTCCCTGAAAACAGGTTGACTGAATCGAGCATGGCAACCGAAGCATAATAGTCGTTTATCAGATCCAGTCGCTCTGAAAATGCATTCAGGGCTAAACTGTCGTAAAAAAACTCAGGACTGACAAGCAAAAGGGTATCAATTTCCGGGTTGTAGGATGATAGCGAACAGGTCGCGAGCAGGGTATCATCGGGATGAATCGGCAGATCCCGCAAAGCCATTTCGGAGTAACCGGAGGTATCCTCCCTGCTTGCAATCCGGATGCGTAAGGCAACCCGCGAGGTTTTCAGCACATCTTCAAGTGGAAAGGTCCTGAACGTGCAATCACCCGTAACATGCTTATCCGACAGTCCTATTACAAGCCTGGTCTGACCCTGGGTCCGGGAAATGGCAACACCTATTTGGCAGCTGAAATAGATCCCAACCTTCGACGGTTCCTTCAGCGTCGACTTCGCGATCTCCCGCACGATGATATTGGAATTGGAATACAATCCCGTTTCACGGGGTTTCCAGGGCACGCGAAACACACATTCCTGCTGCTTTTTCAACAGGATGGTCTGGCTTAAAACGGGAAACGTGGCAGCAAACAGGAGTAACAATAACAGGGATCGTCGCATCAGGAATATTCGTAGGTAAGGAGGTTACAAAATTATGGATTTTCATCCCACTTAAAAAAGAAAGGCGAAGATGAATGAAGTCTCCATATTTTCCTTATTTTTGAACTTAACCTTAACCCTGCTGTATTCTCAGTACTTTATCGTTTCCATTAACAGATACAAAGTCAAACATATGCGAAGAAAAATTTGCCTGCTCACGTTCAACTTCCTGGTTCTGGCCATGTGTTCCGTTCCCATGCGGTCGCCGGCACAACAGGGAACCGATAGTCTTGCCAATGCCCTGAAAAGTAAGATTTTGGGCAAACTGAACAACTTCACTTTCGGGCTCTATATCGATGCTTACTACAATTGGACGATTATGTCGCAAAAGGACACTTCCAACCTCATACCCTTTTCGGGAAACTGTCCGATTCAGGACCAGATCAGAATGAATGTCGCTGCACTGGAATTTTATTACAATGCTGAAAAAGTAAGAGGGAAACTGGCTATTCAGTACGGCGATGCCCCCAACCTGCTGGCGGCCCCTGAGATGCAATTCATCAAGACCCTTCGGCAGGCAAATTTTGGATTCAGAATTGTCAAGGACCTCTGGCTCGATTTCGGGTACATGCTCAACCCGATCGGAATCGAATCATCCTGGCCTGTGATTAATCAGATCAGTGTTGTCACCGTGGGAGGATATTATGAACCGGGTAGCGTTCTCGGCGCCAAACTTTCTTACCGCTTCACACCTAAATTCAGTGGCGGTCTCATGATCGGTAACCCTTTTTCACTCGCATATTCTCAAAACACACACATGGCAGGCATTATGTTCCTGACTTACGAGCCCTGGAAAAAACTCTCGTTAACCTATAACAACTTTTTCGGAAACCAGGCACTGGTCGATGCAGAAGTGAATAACGATATTGTTTACAACAACATCATAATCCGGTATTTCCCGACCAAATCAATCGATCTGACCGGACAGTTCGACTTTGCCGTGCAAACGAACTCACAATTACCTCCCGACACCAATAAGACTGCCCTGATGTGCTCTGGATTTGTCCAGGCAAATTATCAGATTAACAAGTTATTTGCACTGACCGCACGATTCGAGTACCTTGATGATCCGCACGGATTCCTGACCGGTTTCTATACCTATGACAATAAAGTGACCGGCTTATCCACCCGTGGATTTACAGTAAGTTTTGAATACAAACCCGTTTCATTCGGGTATATCAGGGCTGCCTACCGGTATCTGCATGCAAACAACGGGAACAAGGTCTTTTATTCCAACACCTCCGATTTTATGCAATCTATAATTTTTACCACAGGGGTTCGTTTTTAATTGATCCGACACCCCATCAAAACAAACCGGAATGGAACGATCAGAGGCCAATGAAAAATACCGGCAACTGGCCGGATTGGTTAAAACCCATGAGATCAAGGAGGCACTTGACCTGCTGAACAGATTTCAACGGATAACCGACCACTATGAATTTGATGACCAGATCGGGAACCTGACCAGAACATACAGAAACCTTTTGCACTATGCCATCGACGGATCCGATGACCCGCAGCGCGAAGCCATCCTCACAAACTTGTGCCAGGAGATACTCACCGTCGGCGATGACTTCCGTGAAATTTTCCTTCAGCCGGTCACCCGATTGAAAAATGGCTACCGGCGGGAGATCAAACACTTTTTCACAGATGATCCCGAAACCTGCATCAACCGGATCGAAGAGTATTTCTTTCATGGAGAATTAAACAAACTTTTCGAAGAAACCGAGATCAGCGGAACAGAACCAGTGAACGAAACCCGTAGAAGATCAATACTCGCTGATCACATTTTCAGGATTCTTTGGCTGACTTTAAAATATAACGACGATTATGTTCGGCTGGTCAATCGGATAAACCGTTCATCCCAAATTCCATGGTACGAGAAATGCATGATTGTCAGCGCTATAACACTGGGGCTCCTCGATTATTTCGATCCGCGTAAATTCCTGCTCCTGATCGGGTTTGTTGAATCCCGGGAAGAACAGGTGTACCAGCGGGCGCTGATCGGACTGATCCTCGCCATGTTGCGGTACGATGACCGGTTACACCTTTACCCGGAGATCCCTTCCGGTCTCAAAGCGATGACTTCGGATGAAAACCTGCTTCCCGAAGTCGAGCTGATTCTCCTGCAGCTTTTACAGGCTCGTGAAACGGAAAAGATCACCCGGGAGTTTGAAACCGAGGTCCTGCCTGAGATGCAGAAGATGATGCCGAAAATCGAAGACAAGCTTCAACTGAATGACCTTACAGAGGATGAGTCGCTGGAAGGCAAAAACCCGGGATGGAAAGATATGATTGAAGAAGTTCCGGGACTTTTCGAAAAAATCGAAAAGTTCTCCCGGCTTCAGATGGAAGGCGGCGATGTCTTCATGAGCACTTTTGCCCAGTTGAAACGGTTCGACTTTTTTACCCAGATCAGCAACTGGTTTATTCCCTTTTACATCGAAAACCCGGAATTGCAGGAGATGACCGCATCTCAGGAGGACATCCGGTACCGACTTCTCGACAGCCTCGGGAAGGCATTCTATATCTGTAATTCTGATAAATATTCCTTTGCCATCAACTTCAGGGCTATTCCCGACCAGCAACGCTCAATGATCCTGACCAATTTCGAAGCCGAATTCGCCCAGATGAAAGAGCTGGCCTCCGAAGAACAGATTCTCGATCAATCAATATCCTCTAACGCGGTTTATATCCAGTACATCCAGGATCTATACAGGTTTTTCAAGCTCTATCAGCACCGGGGAGAATTCGACGATGTTTTCCAGCTACAGATGATGTTCTGTAAATTGAACTTCTACAATGACTATTTCTACCGACCGGCGCTCGCAGAGCGGATCGCGGCATTTCACTTCGAGAAGAACAACTATTCGCAAGCCATTGAGGCCTATCAACTGTTAATGGAAAAGAATGGACCCCAACATGAGTATTTCGAAAAGATCGGATATTGTTTTCAAAAAGCTGAACGGTATCCCGAAGCCATCGAATACTACAAAAAGGCTGAACTTTTTGATTCCGACCGCCAATGGATCCTGAAAAAACTTGGCTGGTGCAGCATTAAAGTACTGAACTATACTGAGGCGCTCCGGTACTTCAGGGATGCAGCGGACCTTCAACCCGACGATCTCACCCTTCAACTCCAGATCGGTCAGTGCCTCCTTCATCTGAAAGATTATGACCAGGCCCTGCATCATTACCTCAAACTCCGGTTCTTTGCTCCCGAAAACCTGAAAGTCCTCAGGCCGGCTGCCTGGTGCCACTTTTTACTCGGACAACCACAACAAGCCCTCGAACTCTATGCAGAGATCCTGAGTCTCGACAGCAATCCGTCGGTCTACGACCTGATGAACGCCGGTCATGTCAATCTCTGTCTCGGAAACCGTAAAGAGGCGTTTTCCCTTTATCGCCAAAGCCTCTCCAGACCTTCTGTAGCCAGAGAGGAACTGATTGCGGCATTCAGTGAAGATGCACCCGGCCTGATTAAAAACGGGATCCCTCCTTCCGAAATCCCGCTGATTAAAGATTATCTCAAATTTCTCGCCGATTTCTAAACCCTGCGCCATGGATAAAACCAGAATATGGAAGCGTACCGAATTGATGATCTTCACCACCATCACCATCATCAGCATCTTCCCGTTCATCTCCACCCGGTTCTTCCCAAGCATGGATGGTGCTTCGCACCTTTATAATGCAAACATCATCAATCAACTGGTATTTCATGACAATCAGCTCTTTGATACTTTTTTCAAACTAAACCCCGAACCGGTACCAAACTGGACCAGCCACCTGCTCCTCTCCCTCCTGATGACTTTCATGCCGGCCTTTTTAGCCGAAAAAATACTGATTATCCTGCTCCTGACAGGAATTCCGTTCGCCTTCAGGCGCCTGATGATCACCATTTCTCCCCGCAATTACCTGTTTAGCTATCTCGTGTTCCCCTTCACCCACCCGATGTTCTTTTTTTTCGGATTCTTTAACTTTTGTATAGCCATCCTGTTCTGCCTGGTTGCCCTTACATTCTGGATCCGGTCGGTAAACCGGAAGTGGAATGTAAGGCGGATACTCACCCTGATCCTCCTCGTCGCGGCCACCTACTTTTCACATATCGTAATCTTCGGGATCCTGATGATCCTGATCACCCTGCATATTTTTATTCAAACCCTCGGAACCATGGCCTGCCGGAAAAGCACCCCGGGTGAAGCCCTCCGGCATCTTGCGAAGGATGCCGGAATCCTGACACTCGCCGCCCTGGTCCCGCTGTCGTTGTTTGTTTATTTCTTCTATACCCGGCCGGGAACGCGGGAACTGAATTATATCGCTCAGCGCGACCTGCTCGAATATCTCCGCACCGTAAGACCACTCATCTCCTTTAATCCTATCCTCGAAGGAAAAATCACCTCCTGGATCTATTACCTGATTCTTTCTCTTTTCGGGGCCGGAATTCTGTTCTACCTGGGAAACCTCTTAAAACGCTTTTTTTCAGATGTCGTTTCCGACCAGGAACATTCCTATCGGGTCCTGCCAGGACTGAACTTCTGGTGGTTGCTGCTGTCGGCCGGGGTGATGCTGCTACTATATTTTAAACTGCCCGACGCTTACGGAACCGCGAGCTATACCAACCTGCGTATCGGACTGATGCTGTTCCTGACCACAATCCTCTTTATTTCCACCTTTCGCATGCCCCAATGGATCGGAATCCTCGCTGCCGTTGCGGCACTCGTCATAAATTACAAACTTCTTATCTATTACTCCCCTATATTGAAGGATCTGAGTAAACTGGCGATCTCCTGCAACAAGGCTTCAGCGCATGTTGAACCGAACAGTCTCGTGCTTCCGATATATTTAATGGACAATTGGTTCACAGGTCATTTTGTCGATTACCTCGCCGTCGATAAGCCTGTTCTCATGGTCTACAACTATGAATGCGAATCGGGATATTTTCCGGTCGTCTGGAATCACGCGACAAGACCAAACTTTTTCGTGGGGAACCCACAGGATACCGCGCGTTACCTGAGCTTTGAAATGTACAACGACCATAAATCAGTGCCTATTGACTATGTCTTCACCGTCGGACAGATCGATTCGACACAGGGAATTTTCTTTAAACGGCTTCACCGGATCATCCATCATGATTTCATTCCGGTTTATCAAACTGACAAATGTATCTTATACCGGAATAAAAAAGTTATCACGCGTGCCGGAATTACAGAATATTTACATCTAAACAAGGCAGGGCTGCCTGCTCCCCCTAACAGCATCAAACTTAAACCAAAATAAAATCTTTTTATCATGCTAAAGTTCACTGCTGCACAGATTGCCGGACTTGTTTCCGGAACCATCGAAGGTAATCCCGATGCCGAAGTGACCCGGCTTTCCAAAATTGAAGAGGGAGAACCCGGATCGCTTTCATTCCTGTCAAACCCACTTTACACGCCTTACATCTATCAAACGAAGGCCACGGTGATCATCGTCAATAAAGATTTCATCCCCGATCGAAGTATCACACCAACCTTGATCAGGGTCGAACATGCCGATATGGCCTTTGCCCGACTCCTCGAAGTGTACAACCAGATCAAATTCAATAAAAAAGGGATTTCACCCCTGAGTTCAATTGATCCGACGGCCCGGATCGGTGAAGACTGTTACGTAGGAGCCTATGCCGTGATCGGCGAAAACGTGGTCATCGGAAACAATGTACGCATCTACCCGCAAGTGTTCATCGACGACAATACCACTATCGGAGATAACACTACGCTCTTCTCCGGGGTGAAGATTTACTCCGATAACCGGATCGGGAATGACTGCATTTTTCATTCCGGGGTGGTGATCGGAAGCGACGGTTTCCGGTTCAACCAGCAGGAAGGAGTTAATGTTAAAGTTCCCCAGATCGGGAATGTCATCATAGAGGATAACGTGGAGATAGGCTCCAACAGCGCTGTCGACAGGGCAACCTTCGGCTCCACCATCATCCGTAAAGGCACCAAGCTTGACAACCTCGTCCACATTGCCCACAATGTCGAGGTGGGTGAAAATACATGTATGGCGGCAGGAACAGGGATCGCGGGATCAACACGGATCGGAAAAAACTGTTTGTTCAGCGGACATGTCGGCGTTAATGGTCACATTACCATCGCCGACGGAACCATTCTCGGGGCAACCTGCGCTGTGTCGAAAAGCCTTACAAAACCCGGGCAGGCATACCTGGGCGCCCCTGCCATGGAGGTTTCAAAGTTCAGAAGGTCCATTGCGCTTTTCCGGAATCTTCCGGACCTGGATCAGCGGATCACGAAACTTGAAAAATCACAAAAGCCTGCTACTTGACCTTCAAGGCAGTAAAACTGCCTGTGACACTGTCGGTCGCCGTTCCTGAAAGATTCGGGAAGGAGGTGTTGAATCTGCCTTTCAGCTTCAACGAATCCGAATCAAAGGTGCCTTTCAGGTAATCGTTGTAGGAATATCCACCATAAGGCCTGAATTTAAAGTACTTGTCGACGATAGAAGTTACAATGGTCGAAGAGGGTACGTTGTATTCCATAACCCTGTATGATGAACCGGTATCATACTTGATCACGTTGTATTTGTATGTTGAAACGACCAGAATATCGCTGACGGCGATCACGGTCAGCCTGATCGACTGGTTTTGCGAAGTAAGACCCTCCCAGGTGCCGATCAGTTGCGGATAATCGGGTTGTACCGGAGTCGACTCGCTTTTTTTGCAGGAATGGAAGATGATTCCTGAAGAAATCAGAATCAACAGGAATGCAAGTATGCTAATTCGCTTCATGACAGATTAAAATATGGAATACAAAGGTAAGTGTTTTATAGGCAACGCGGAAATTTTCTTCTGATTGACCAAGGCATTAACAAACAGAAAACAAAAAAAGGCGATACAGTCTTCACTATTTCGCCTTTTCACTATCTCACTGCCTTCTTTGGTGCCCGGAACAGGACTCGAACCTGCACATCCGTACGGACACTAGTCCCTGAAACTAGCGCGTCTACCAATTCCGCCATCCGGGCAATTATGAAAGAACGTAAATCGGTTTCGGACAAAAATCCGTCCGGATTTCTGACCCTGAGTTTTGATTCCTGCGAATCAGCTCACCGGGTGCCCAGGACAAGACTCGAACTTGCACAGCCTGAGGCCACTACCCCCTCAAAGTAGCGTGTCTACCAATTTCACCACCTGGGCAATATCTGTGTGCGGTGTGGGTTAAGGGTTCTGGGTTTCAAAAGGGACTGCAAAAGTAAATATTTTTTTAATACCGACAAAGATTTCTCATTCAAAAAAAGAAATCGCAAAAGCGATCGCCAGTCCTGATAAGATCGTGACAAATTTCTGCATATTGTACCGGTGATTCTCCTCGGTTTCAAAAAGAATGGTAGTAGATACATGTAAAAAAATACCCACCACCACGGCAAGGATATAATTTGAATAAGACGCAACCGACACAGTCAGCGAAGAATCCAGTATCCGGCTGAAAACCGAGCCCAGGGGCGTCATCATGGCAAATACAAATAAAAATACAAAGGCTTTCCGCATCGACAAACCGTAGTGCAGGAACAACCCCATCAGGGTCAGTGAGATCGGAATGTTATGAACCACGATTCCGCTGACCAGCGAACGGGTCAGCCCGTCGCCGAGATTCTTTACCAGGGGCATCCCTTCAAGGAATGCATGGATACACAAACCGATGAGCAGGAGAAAAGGCGACACCCGCTCGTCGTCCGAATGCGTGTGTTTATGGCCGTGTTCGGCGCCCTCGGTGATGAGTTCCAGAAAAAGCTGAAGAACAAATCCCAGCAATACAAACAGCCCCGTGAAAACGGTTGCCTCCCGGTAAACTTCCGGGATCAGAATCAGAAACGTAATCCCGATCAGGAAGGCCCCGCTGAAAGCAAGTAAAAACTTCATCAACCGCTGATCGCCCGATTTGAAAAAAAAGATCAGCGATCCGCTGGCAATTACGGTCAGTACCAGAATCAGGTAAATGATCATCATATTCCCTTTCCCGAAAAAAATTTATCAGTCAGAACCCTATCAGGCAGAACTCCTGCCTGAATTAAACATCAATATAGCGGTACTCCGTAGGAACGGGAACTCCCTTGAACAATTCACGGTATGGTGCGGAAACTTCCGATAAACAACCTGAATCCTCAGCCAAATGCAATGCCCGGAGATCCTTCAGTACCATTTGATAAAAAGTCTCGCTCATCACAATCCGGTTCTCGATGCTTTTGGTCATCAACCGCGCCGTGAGATCAATGTCACTCCCGTAATAATCGTCAGCCCCTTCGAAAAACGTGATATTGTAAACCTCACTGCAATGATGGATGGCCACCTTGCAGTTCAGAAACAAATCAGGATCCGGATGGTTCTTGATCAGGAACAATCCCGCGTGGATATCCTCCAGCAAGGCATAACAGGTATTGTTCGTGGTTTTGGCCTTCAGAACCTCGTCGGGAATGTACAGCATCATTTCATCCCCGATCCCTTTCACGATATGATGCTGAAAGTGATTGGCGTACAAAAGGTTGTTAAAAGTGTTGTTCAACTTGCGACCCCAATCTTTCAAACCGCCCAGGTACTTCATGTCGGTCGATTTGTTGATGTCCATGAAGAAACAGGTGCCCGGACATCGCGGTATCCGGGCAAGTTCCCTCACCATCTCTTCCGAGTTGGGGTCGGTATAATGAATATATCGCAACATTAAAACACCTTCAGCGCCTCTTCCTGTGTGCCGTAAATTTCAAAGATATTCGTGAATCCCGAAATTTCAAAGATCTCACGGATATTCTCCTGCAACCCGCACAAGACGAATTTTCCCTTGACCATTGTGATCTTCTTCAATGCCATCAACAAGATCCTTAAACCACTGCTGCTCACATAGTCCATCTTTGAACATTCAACGAGGATCTTTTCATTATGATCATCGATCAGTTCCAATAACTTCTTTTCCAATACATTGTAATTGGTCGTGTCGAGCCGGCCTGTAATTCCAAGGATTACGCACTGACTGGTTTTCTGTTCATTGAGTTCCATAAAGGTTATTTCGGTTTTAGTTTAAAATTTCCTGGTTAAAATTACGATATTTTTATTATCGCTCCGCTGATATAAAACTTCACTCATCATTTCCCTCACAAAATGGATCCCCAATCCGCCTATTTTCCGCTCCTCCAATGGTTTGTCAAAAACATCATCCACCTTCTTTTCCAACAGGTTGAAAGGCTTCCCGTCGTCGGTAAGCCTGACCTGCACGGTATCCGGACCGGTCATTGTCAGCTCCAGCAGAATTTCATGTTCCGACTGGTCGTCCCATGCATAGAAAACCACATTGGTAAAGAGTTCCTCAATGACCAGATTTAATTCCATCGAAACCTTAGGGGGTATATTCCATTGCTCCGAAATCTCCTCAATCTTTACGGCAATCCGATCAAGTTCGGTCAGTTGGTTCTTTAATTTCAGCATTTCATAATTCATAACATCGCGCTTTATATCCGTGATCACTTGGTATTGCAGAGCAAGAATGGTTATATCATCTGCCTGATCGGTACCTTCCGAGAATTTCTCAATTTCATCCGACAAGCCGGTCGTGATTTCCCGGGCGCTCTTCCCTGCCATCCGCAACAAGGTCTCCTGAAGCCTGATTTCGCTGAAAAATTCTTCACGCGTGTTCAATGCATCGGTGATCCCGTCGGTCGTCAGTACCAGCACCTCCCGGTCACTGAAAGTATAAAAACCTGAAGTATAACGCCCCCTTTCCTGCACCCCCAACGGAAATCCATGACGTTCCTTCAACCTCTTCACGGTTACGCCCCCATCCACCACCAACGGAAAATTGTGTCCGGCATTGCAAAACTCCATCGTTCCGTTTTTAAGGTCGACGACTGCGGCAAAAAACGTCACAAACATCTGGTTCGGATTGTCCTGACACAGTTCCCGATTGATGCTCTCCATCACCATGTTGATCGGAATGCCTGCCAATGCCTTTGCCCTGAGCAACGTCCGGGTCACCATCATGAAAAGGGCCGCGGGTACCCCTTTGCCGGCCACATCGCCAACTGCTATACAAAGGTGTTCGGGATCAAGGTAAAAGAAATCATAAAGATCACCTCCTACAGCCTTGGCCGGATTCAGGATCGCGTATAGATCCCAGTTGTCGGGCGTCAGAAAACCCCGGGGCAGCATATCCATCTGAATGGTGTGTGCTACCTTGAGTTCACTCTCGATTTTCTCTTTGGCAGTGGTGGTCTCCTCCAGGTTGATGATATAGGATCTGAGTTCATCCCGCATCTCGGCAAAAGCCCGGGTCAACTGCGCTACTTCATCCTTTGATTTCCGTACCGGTAGCTTCGTATCAAATTCGCCATGGCCGATTTTATGAGTCGCCTCAACCAGCCGGACAATCGGACGGGTCATCCGCCGCGTGATCAGAACCGTCGTGATCAACAATATGGTAATGCTGATCCCGAAAATCCACGACATGACCTTGATAAAACTGTTCATATCATCGTAGAGTTCATCCTCCGGAAAAATGATGCCAAACGACCATCCCGTGGAGGGAACCGGAGCATAGCTCAGAAAACTGGGCCGCTTTTTCGCTTCAAGTCCGTCCATGTTACTGAATCCCTCGTTTCCTTTTAACATATCACGGATGGCCCACATGGTTCCAACCCCTTTCCCCTGCCGGGCCACATCAAGAATGTTCTTATCTGTCAGACTGGCAATGGGACTGACAATGATCTTACCCTGCTTTGAAATAAGGATGCCATAACCCGTATCAGATACTTTGACTTCGCTGACAATTTTCGCAAAACCGGCTAACGAAACATCCATCGTCAGCACACCGACAAACTTCCTGATGCCATTCAGATTCCTGAAAACCGGAACCGAATAGGTGCACATCAGGGTGTCACCGCCACCCTTGTCATAATAGGGTTCCGTCCAGGCTGGCTTCCCGGTGATTTTTGGAAACCGGTACCAATCCATCTTAAAGTAATCGTAAATCTTGCTACCTAGTATCTTGGATCGAAGATTCCCGTTATTTTCATACGTGTAAGGGGCATACCAGTACGATCCGGGTTCACCCTGGTAGGGTTCAAAAGCAAGGCAGGTACCGAATACGTATGGATCCTGAAGAATAAATTCCCGTGCAATACGCATTACATCATTATTGCTGATATTGGGGTTTTCCATTGCCCGTACGAGCGTCTGGGGAACCAGCTCCGTGGGCTGCAACACGTTCTCAATCCGTGTTACCGTTTGATTCGTCTTGGTGGTGGCGTCATTCTTTGCCTGTAACATGATCAAAACGCTTGAGGTTCCATAACCCACAACCAGAGGTATGAACAAGATGAGTGCGATCGCCACAAGGAAGAAGATGCTGTACCGGAAGGCAATTCCACGGTAAAATGTGATTTTTGGAAATTTGATTCGCAATGGTTTCAATATTGATTTTTCTTGGTAAAAGTAGAAAAATATCACCATTATAAAGCGAAAAGTAATATTTTTGAAGTCAGTAAAATCAACGACAAATTTAATCTCTATGAACGACGAAATCCTCCGCCTCGAACCGTCACGGCTTTGGCACTATTTCAACGAAATCTGTAAAATCCCCCGCCCTTCTAAAAAAGAAGCCCGGATTGCAGCCTATCTGCAAAATTTTGCAGTTTCGCATCAACTCCCTTGTTACCTTGATGAGACAGGCAATGTACTGATTCGCAAAGCAGCTTCAGCCGGTTTTGAGAACAGGAAAACAGTCATCCTTCAAAGCCATATGGATATGGTCTGTGAAAAAAATGCTGAGACGGTCCATGATTTTGAAAACGATCCGATCAGCACCCGGATTGAGGGCAACTGGGTAAAAGCCCGGGGAACTACTTTAGGCGCCGATGACGGGATAGGAATCGCCGCAACACTGGCCATTCTAGAATCCGATACAATAGAACACGGACCCATTGAAGCCCTCTTTACGATGGATGAAGAAACAGGTCTCACCGGGGCTTTCGGACTGAAACCCGACTGGCTGAAGGGAAGAATTCTGATCAATCTGGATTCGGAAGATGAGGGACAACTCTTCATCGGCTGCGCGGGAGGGAAGGATACCGTGGCAACCCTGCCTTTGGAAACCGAAGAAATACCGGCCAATCATAAACCCTATAAAATCAGCCTGACCGGGCTCCGGGGAGGCCATTCGGGTGACGACATCAACAAGGGACTTGGCAATGCTGTGAAACTCCTGAACCGGTTCCTGTGGAATGCAAAAGAACAATTTGAAATAGCAATTGCCGATATCAACGCAGGCAACCTGCGAAACGCTATCGCCCGGGAAGCATTTGCCGTGATCACCGTTCACTCCGATCAGGAAAAGGATTTTCTTGCCTATGCCCTAAAGTATGAATCTGAAATAAAAGCTGAATACAGGATTACCGAACCGGCACTGTCCTTTAAAACCGAACCTGCAACAATGCCAGGCTCCGTGCTGGTCGATTCACTCCAGACCGATCTCCTCGATGCACTGTATGCATGCCCCCATGGCGTAATAGCCATGTCGCGCGAAATACCCGATTTCGTGGAGACTTCAACGAATCTCGCATCCGTGAAATTCATAGATAAGAAAATCGTGATCACAACCAGCCAGCGCAGCTCTGTCGAGACAGCAAAGAAAGATGTGTGCGACATGGTTGCCAGCACCTTTTACATGATCAACGCAGATGTGGAGCAATCGCAGGGATATCCCGGATGGAAACCCGATCCCGATTCAGCCATTCTCCGCCTCACCGCCGACGCGTACCGACGCCTTTTTCAACAGGAACCCCAGATCCTTGCCATTCATGCAGGATTGGAATGCGGACTGGTCGGAGCCATTTATCCGGGCATGGATATGGTCTCCTTCGGCCCCACCATTAAAGGCGCACACTCCCCCGATGAGCGGCTCGACATCGATTCAACGGTTAAATTCTGGAAACTGACCCTCGAAGTCCTTAAAAATATACCCATCGTTTAGCCGATCCATGACCCCAAGGTTGATCCTCCTTTTGGTATTTCCGCTCGTAGTACAGGGAAACCATCAGATTCCGGATGGGATCGACTCTTTAGCAAGGGCGAGAATCGTTCACCATGTTTACCTGCTCGCCTCGGATTCACTGAAAGGAAGGCTGGCCGGAACAGAATCTGAAGTCAGGGCAGCGACATACATTGCTGAATATTTCAGGGAAACAGGAATTAAACCTTTCGGTTCCGGCGACACATCGTACTTTCAGAAATTCAGGATTCCTAAGACGTTCTGGAATTGGGAAAATAAACTCATTGCCCGTGGCCACCCGCTGACCTACCGGGATGAATTCGGCATGACTGCCTATTCCAAAAACGGAAATGGCACATCGGTATTGGTCAACGGCAGGCAGGGACTGGTTCTTCCGGAAAGCAATCTGGATCAATTGTCACCCTTGGGGGACCTGAATGGAAAGATGGTTTTGGTCGAATTGCAAACACCCCCCGGAATCCGGGTTCCCGATGCTGACCGCTTCCGTTTGGACCCACGTATCAGATTGCAGGAAGCGTTGGACCGGGGAGCTCTCGGCGTGATATTCTGGAATGCTGATTCCGAACTTTTAGATTCACTGTTTGCCTTTAACACTGTTGATCCGGCTGACGGTTTTGCACTCTATGTAAACCATCAGACAGGCAAATGGCTTTCGAAACACAACGAAAGCCCGGTTGAATTTAAGGTCTCGGTTGACCATCGGTCGACTGAATATATTAATGTAATCGGGTTTAAGGACAATCATGCATCCCGGACGATCCTTATAGGCGCCCATTATGACCACCTGGGCACTGATTCAAAGGGACATATATATTATGGCGCCGATGATAATGCCAGCGGGACTGCCGGCATGATGGAACTTGCAAGGTACTTTGCCACACACCCCGATACCTGTAACAACTACCTTTTTATTGCCTTTGGCGCAGAGGAAACAGGACTGCTTGGTTCCTCCTGGTTTGTCAGGCATCCCACCTTACCCCTGAAAAGCATACACTTTATGCTGGATCTGGATATGATCGGCAGGCTGGGTTGGAATTCAGATCTTCTTGAAATCGAAGGCGCCGGTTCTTCCCCGGCTTGGAAGAAAATCATCAAAGCCACGCCCCTACCCGGCTTTAAGATCAAAACGATAAAAGCATCACTGCCTTTTTCTGATCATGCGCCATTTTATCAATCGAAAATCCCGGTGTTGTTTTTCAACACCGGTTTGCACAACGACTACCACACCTTGACGGATACACCCGGATCACTCAATTATGACGGGATCCTTCAGATTATAGGTTATGCCAGGGACATTACCGATGTGGTCGGCCGGACAAACGACCTGCCATTTCAGGTTGTACCGCCAATTCATCAGGTTACAGCCTGGACCGGTTTTATGTTTCAAACACTGGGATGGCTTTTTACCATCCGGTGAGTATACCGGCATGCGAAAGTGTGTTTCTGTTCGGGGCCCGGTTATTCCCCGGGAAGGATTAAAGAGGTCGGTTCAATGCCGGGTTCCTCAAATCTTTTGAAAGCCATCATTACAATCCGACCCCCACTCCGATCCGGAATATCGGGTTAGAATAAGGGGAGTTGTACGAATCATTCAGGTTAAACAGGAGCATCAGGTCTAAAAACACGCGGTTGCCAATGGGCTGGTGGTATCCTCCCCCAACAAAAAGGCTGTTTATTTCCACTTGTTGTTTCCCGGGTTCATAGGGATTTCCGTAGGGATCGATAATATGCCCGCCATAGGTCAGGGTATAGGGGCGTGAGTAGGTCAGGTATTCATATTCGACATGAGCAAAGAAATTACCCAGGAAATTACGTGGAAACAAACTGTAAAGGTAGTAACGGAGATACACTCCGCCTCCATAAACGCTCGATTCATAACTGAGAAGTTCCCCGTTATCGAGATTGAGGAAATAGTTCTTGAAGTTGTAATACTGGTATTGTAAACGGATACCAACATGAAGTTGGTCAACCGTTCGGATAGCTACTTCGGGGGATACGGTTATACCCGTAACGCTGCCGAATTGAAAGCCCAGGTTGCCGCCGACCGAGAGTCGTCGCCAGAAGGAATCAGGGTTTCTGGGTTTGGCGGAGAGGGATGGAATAGAATCCTGGGCGAGGGCAGGTAAAAGTAGCCAGGTGAATATCAGGAATAACAGGATTTGTTTCACAGGACAGTTTACATTTTAGGGTTGCACAATATTATATTTGGAAACGGATACAAAGATAGCAAAAAAATGTTTAATCGTAACATATTATTATTTAATTTATTAGATAGGTTTGCGAAAAATATTTTCAGATTTTTTATAAAAACTATGTTTTGATAAGAAAATTTTTATAATTTTGCACTCCCGTTTCGATGTTCTTTGATTCTGATTGCATAAAATCTTTACCGGCAGGTTGGCAGTGGGGTTGATTCAGAAGTGAGGAAAACTTTTTTAGATTTTTTTTAAAAAAAGTTTGGTAGAAAGAAAAAAGGTTGTAATTTTGCAGTCCGATTTTAAAACAAAGTACCTGAAAGGGGAAATGAATAATGTTCTTTGAAAGACTGAAGTAAATGTAGTAGCAAATATCCCAGAAAATTAACTTGTTAATTTCTTTTGGTAATAGTTAAACCTGATAAGATTAAATTTTCCTTTTACAATGGAGAGTTTGATCCTGGCTCAGGATTAACGCTAGCGGCAGGCCTAATACATGCAAGTCGAACGGCAGCACGGATAGCAATATCTGGTGGCGAGTGGCGCACGGGTGCGTAACACGTATGCAATCTACCCTTAACTGGGGGATAGCCCCGAGAAATCGGGATTAATACCCCATATTATTATGGTGAGGCATCTCATCATAATCAAAGCTCCGGCGGTTTTGGATGAGCATGCGCGACATTAGCTAGTTGGCGAGGTAACGGCTCACCAAGGCTGCGATGTCTAGGGGTTCTGAGAGGATTCACCCCCACACTGGTACTGAGACACGGACCAGACTCCTACGGGAGGCAGCAGTAAGGAATATTGGTCAATGGACGCAAGTCTGAACCAGCCATGCCGCGT
>JAQWBQ010000078.1 GCA_028706295.1 Bacteroidales bacterium | reverse complement strand
CCCTGATCGCTAATCACTAATTTGGTCTTTGAACTAAACTTCTTCCTATGTACATCGTTTGCTCTGATCTTGAAGGCGTTTTCGTTCCCGAGGTTTGGATCAATGTAGCGGATAAAACCTCGATCCCTGAACTTCGCAGAACCACCCGTGATGAACCGGATTACAATCTTCTGATGCGTCAACGCATGGAAATTCTCGACCGGCATGGATTGAAACTACACGACATCCAGGAAGTGATCTCCCGGATCAGACCTTTACCGGGAGCGGTCGATTTCATAGGTTGGGTAAAGGAAAGAAGTCAGCTTATTGTGGTATCCGATACTTTTATCCAGTTTGCCGATCCGCTGATGCAACAACTGGGCAGGCCCACGCTCTTTTGTCATACCCTGGTTATGGACGAGACAAACCGGATCATTGATTTTAAATTGCGTCAACCCGACCCGAAACGACGCACCGTCGAAGCGCTCCAGAGTTTGAAATACAAGGTGATAGCCATGGGTGACTCGTATAATGATTGCAGTATGCTTCAACAGGCTGACGTCGGTATACTGTTCAGGCCCCCCGAAAATGTCGTCCGCGATTTCCCCCAATTCCCGGTTGTTCATCAATACGATGAACTGAAAGTGATCCTGCAATCCTATTTCGACGGGAAGCCTCCGTCAAAATGACTTCCGTTAACCGGCACTGGTTGTGCCGGCATCCTTTTAATTATTATCTTTGCACTCCCCGGTGACCAAGTCTCTTTATTGGTTTAATGATTTGAAATTTAACAAGTTAAAAATAAATAAATTAAATCTGTTATTATGAAAAATGATCCCTCTACCCGTATTTTCGACCTTCTTCAATTTGGCGAATATGGCGATGTTAATCCATCGGTTTGTGACTCGGCCACTTTTACCTTTATGCAGGCAAAGACAATGCTCGAAACTTTCCAGGGAGAAGCCGAAGGCTGTTTCCTCTATTCACGTCATTGGAACCCCAGCAATAAGTACCTTGCCGACGCCCTTGCGGTCATGGAAGGGACCGAATCGGCCTGGGTAACGGCTTCCGGGATGGCAGCCATCACCTGTGCCATCCTTCAGATATGCAGCAGCGGGGATCATATCGTTTCCAGTCAGACCATTTACGGTGGCTCCTTCGCATTTTTATTTAATTATGTGAAGAAATTCAACATCGGCGTGACCTTTGTCGATATCACCAACCATGAAGAAGTCAGGAATGCGATCGGCCCGAATACAAAAATGGTCTATACCGAAACCATGACCAATCCGCTTCTTCAGATTTCCGATATCCCCGCCCTTGCTGCTATTGCACATGAACGCGATATCAAGCTGGTGGTTGACAACACGTTTACCCCTATGATCGTTGCCCCATATCAGCATGGTGCCGATGTAGTTGTTTACAGCATGACCAAATTTATAAACGGGAAAAACGACTGCGTTGCCGGCGCCATCTGTGCATCGAAAGATTTTATCGACTCTCTGAGCAATGTGAACGATGGCACCGCCATGCTTTTGGGACCGGCTCTGGATCCGCTCCGTTCTTCGGGCATTCTGAAAAATCTGCACACCTTGCACATCCGAATGAAACAACACAGTAAAAATGCAGATTATCTGGCCCGGAAATTCAGGGAATATAACATCAAAATAAACTATCCCGGATTAGAAGATCACCGCGGACATGAGACGCTGAAACGAATGATGAATCCGGAATTCGGATTTGGCGGACTGATCACCATTGATATGGGCACAGCCGAACGGGCCGCCCGCCTGATGGAAAAAATGGAGCATGCCGGCGTAGGTTATCTGGCGGTGAGTCTGGGCTATTTTAAAACCCTGTTCAGCAATTCCGGCAAGAGTACCTCCTCGGAAGTTCCGGAAGAAATTCAGCGCGACATGGGTCTTTCTGATGGACTCGTCCGGTTTTCGGTAGGACTGGATCATGACATTGAAAACACCTGGAACAAAATCAAACAATGTATTGATCAGATGTAATGCACGAAAAACCACTTGATTCAAAGGCGAAGGCCTTGTTAACTGCCATCGCGGCAGCGAATCTTCCATCAATAGATTCTGTGCCTTTGGAAATGGCCCGTGTTCAGGTTGAAACCGGAATGGACAAATTGAATATTCCGGTTAAGCCGGTAAACCACATAGCTGATTATGGAATTGAAGTGGAACATCACCGGATTCCGGTAAGGGTTTACTATCCTGAAATTTTGGATAATACTGCTCCCCATGCAGAAATCCCCACCCTGATATTTTTTCACGGTGGAGGATGGGTGTTCTTTACCCTTGATTCCTATGATTCACTCTGTACCCACCTGTGTGCCATGGCAAAGGCTATCGTGACCAGCGTCGATTACCGCCGTTCTCCCGAATACAGGTATCCGGTGCCGATGGACGATTGCGTGGCAGCGACTGAATATATACTGTCACATTCGGAGAACTGGAACATTTTTTCTGACAGGTTTTATCTGGTTGGTGACAGTGCAGGCGGTAACCTTGCCGCTGTAACCGCAATGAAATTAAGGGACCTGTGCAGGTCGGAGCATCAGAAAAGAATAGAATCCCCGACAGTTTCCGGCGACCGGCTTATCAGGTGTGATCTGTATACTAAAATTTCAGGTCAAATTCTGTTGTATCCTGTAACTGATTATTACAGCAATCAGAAACCATCGCATCTGAAATTCAGTGATGGATACGGCCTTTCGATGAATGACATGGTTTGGTTTTGGAAACAATATCTTGAAAACGAAGATCTTGCCTTCAATCCCTACGTATCGCCGCTTCAGGCAGAAGACCTGAGTGAATTGCCTCCGGCACTGGTTATCGTGTCAGGATATGATCCATTACGTGATGAAGGAATTCTGTATGGAAACCGCTTGCAATCGGCCTGCGTAAAAACCAGGTTATTAGTCTACGATGATATGATCCATGGCTTTTTGAGTTATCTCGGAATCCTGAAACAAGCAATCCCGGCTTTAAAAGAGGTTTCTTCCTGGATCCGGGAAGCGGGTTGAATGAAGCAGCCGGATGATCACCCTACTGAGCAATTTTCAGGTGCAGATGGATGAAACCGATTATCTCTTCCATCGCTTCTGTGGCTTCTATGAACATGGGCGCCATCAAGGGGTAACAGTGAAACATCTTCTTCCCGGGCCTGAAAGAAACGTTGACGCTTGCTTGCCTCGCTCTGAGATAAAACTGTTCCCCGTCATCGTACAACTCATCATCACATCCTGAATTGATGAAGAGGGGAGGAAGCCCTTTCAGATTGCCAAAAAGCGGCGAGATCAGCGGATCTTCGGGTCTGTGATTACCAACGTAATGTTTGCTGAAAACAGTCCACGAATTAAGTGGAGCCAGGGAAACCTTGTTCTTCGTCACGTATGATGCTCCCGAACAGGTCAGATCGGTCCAGGGAGATATTGCAACCGCAGCGGCGGGTAAAGGAAGACCCTGATCTTTCAACGACAGCAATGTTGCAAGGCACAATCCTCCTCCGGCCGATTCGCCGGCAATCAGGATGTTTTCGGATTTGTAACCGTTTGAAAGTAACCATTTATAAACCGTTACAGAATCATTGAGTGCGGTGGGGAACGGATGTTCCGGTGCCAGCCGGTACTCATAAATAAGATTCGTGATGCCGGCCGATCGGGCAAATTTTGAAACAATTCCTCTGTGATCGTTGCAGGATCCTGAAACATAACCCCCGCCGTGCACATACATGATGACCTTATCCGGAGGATTATTTTCGGGAATAAGCCATTCGGCCTGAATTCCTTCAATAGTAATTGCCTTGACTACGATCCCTTCAGGAATCCTGCCAAATCTGTTTGCACCGCGTTCACAAATTGCCCGGAATTTCGGAATTGAAGTGTTCTGATCGAATGTCTCCTTTTTTATTCTGCCATTCAACAGATGGCGGTTGCGAAGAAGAAATACGAACAAATTCCCTTTAAAACTTGTCATCTTTCGCTATATAATTAATTAAGCCAGGATGAAGACGGTCACACCTTGAACCGGTTATGAAGGATTCATCCTCCGTGATTACCCCGGATTGTTTCCGGGGTGTAAACTCGGGTGTATATCAGACCTTGCAAACTAGATTTCGGTCCCCGTAGGCATCATCAATCCGGGTTACCGTGGGCCAATATTTGTCCTCCTTGAGGGAAGCGACCGGGAATGCTGCTTTTTGGCGCGAATAGGGAAATTTCCATTCATCGGCCGAAACCATATTGGCTGTGTGTGGAGCCTTCATGATGACATTGTCCGACTTGTCGGCTTTACCTTCCGCGATTTCATCGATCTCTCCCTTGATCATGACCATGGCTTCAATAAACCGGTTCAGTTCCGAATAGGGTTCACTTTCGGTCGGTTCAACCATTAGGGTACCATGAACGGGAAATGCAACGGTGGGTGCATGAAATCCGTAGTCCATAAGTCGTTTGGCGATATCGATAGCTCCGATTCCAGTCTGGCGTGTTATCCCGTTACAATCGATGATCATCTCATGGGCACAGCGACCATTCTTCCCGGAATAGAGAATCGGGTAATGCCTTTCGAGGCATGATTTCAGGTAATTTGCATTCAGGATGGCCATCTTTGTGGCTTCTGTCAACCCTGCACCTCCCATCATTTTAATGTATGCGTACGATATGGTGAGGATGTGTGCGCTTCCGTAAGGTCCGGAGGCCACGGCGCTGATTCCCGAACTACCACCGGTTTCAACACAAACATGCTTTGGGAGGAAAGGCGTAAGATGCTTTGCGACCGCAATGGGGCCTTCGCCGGGTCCTCCGCCTCCGTGTGGAATGGCAAAGGTTTTATGGAGATTCAGGTGACATACGTCGGCCCCGATCAGTCCGGGATTTGTGATCCCAACCTGCGCATTCATATTGGCGCCATCCATGTAAACCTGTCCGCCGTTTTCATGGATAATCCGGATGATTTCGAGGATCTCTTCCTCAAAAACGCCATGAGTCGAAGGGTAGGTTATCATCAGACATGAGAGGGATTCCTTGTTTTCTGCGGCTTTTTCCCGAAGATCATTCACGTCGATATTTCCATGATCATCACATTTCACCACCACGATCTTCATGCCGGCCATGGCAGCGCTTGCCGGATTCGTCCCATGTGCCGATGAAGGAATGATACACACATTGCGGTGACCCTGACCATTGGAAATATGATATTGACGAATCACCAGCAATCCGGTGTACTCTCCAGCGGCTCCCGAATTCGGCATGAACGAAACAGCGTCAAAACCGGTAATGGTTGCCAGGTCAGCCGCAAGTCCGCGGATCAGGATCTGGTATCCTTCGGCCTGGTCGACCGGAGCAAAGGGATGAAGGTTTCCGAATTCAGGATAGCTCAAAGCAAACATCTCTGACGCGGCATTGAGCTTCATCGTGCAGGATCCGAGCGGAATCATTGAACGGTTCAACGACAAATCCTTGATCTCCAGTTTCTTGATGTAACGCATCATCTCGGTTTCCGAGTGATAACTGTTGAAGACCTTTTGGTTCAGGTATTCTGAAGTGCGAATCAAATCAGGAGGGATGGTGGTGATCATATTGCATTCCTTCGGATTGCATACGAATTCGGCGTATTCTTTCCCGTTTGCGGTGGCAAAGATCTTCACGAGGGTGTTGATGTCGGAAAGCGATGTTGTCTCCCCAACACTGATCCCAATGTGTGTGGCATCGATGTAATGGAGGTTCATCTCATGCTCCAGCGCTGCTTTCCGGATGGTTTCCCGGGAGATATTTCCCGGAAGCGTGACCAGCACCGTATCGAAGAAATACCGGTTTAGTTGCTGGTACCCGTATTTTTGAAGTTCCTGTGAAAGCACCCCGGTGAGAATGTTGATGTGCCTTGAAATCTGTCTGATCCCTTTAGGGCCGTGATAAACAGCATACATTCCTG
Organism: Bacteroidales bacterium; assembly: GCA_028706295.1. Lineage (GTDB taxonomy): Bacteria > Bacteroidota > Bacteroidia > Bacteroidales > FEN-979 > CAIVAT01. The sequence goes on along the minus strand of JAQWBQ010000078.1, from coordinate 10,142 downwards.
CCATGACGGCCAACAACACCTGAGAGGTGCAAATATTGGAAGTTGCCTTTTCACGTTTGATGTGCTGTTCGCGTGTCTGCAATGCCATGCGGAGCGCCCGGTCTCCGTTGGCGTCGACCGATACCCCGATGATCCTGCCGGGCATCTGACGCTTGTATTCATCCCGTGTGGCAAAATACGCGGCATGCGGTCCGCCGTATCCCATCGGGATCCCAAACCGTTGAGTCGATCCGAATACCACGTCAGCGCCCCACTCCCCGGGAGGAGTCAGAAGGGCAAGACTCAGAATGTCGGCAGCAACAGCAACCATCGCACCTGCATGATGTGCTTTCTGAACCAATTCACTATAATTTTGAACGACTCCGTACCGGTCGGGATACTGGATGACGCACCCAAACACTTTGTCGTCGAAAATAAAATCTTCGGGCTTACCAATTGTCAGCTCAATGCCCAGTGGGATTGCACGGGTACGGATCACATCGACCGACTGGGGAAAGATCGTTTCGGATACCAGGAACCTGTTGGTACCGCGTTTCACTGCATCCCTCGACCGACTGTTGAAAAGCATAATCATGGCTTCGGCAGCAGCGGTTCCTTCATCAAGAAGCGAGGCATTCGCAATCGGCATTGAAGTCAGATCGCAAATCATGGTCTGGAAATTCAGCAGGGCTTCCAGCCTTCCCTGCGATATTTCGGCCTGGTAAGGGGTGTAAGCGGTGTACCATCCCGGATTTTCTAAAATGTTACGTAGAATAACCGCCGGGACAATGGTCTCATTGTACCCCTGCCCGATAAAATTCTTGAAGATTTTGTTTTTGGATCCCAGGGATCTGATGTGATTCAAATACTGAAACTCATTCATTCCTTCGGGGAGTTGAAGCGGCTCCGTCATTCGGATTGCAGACGGAACGGTTTGTTCAATAAGCTGATCCAAAGATGTGACTCCTGTTTTCTCCAACATTTTTTCGATTTCTGCGCCAAAAGGACCATTGTGCCTTCTTGCAAAGTTGTTGCTGATCATATACAGTAATTTTAGGATTTTTTAACGGAGAGGCAAAGGTATCAAAACTTTGTTAATTTATAAACAAACGGAAGAGATCGCGACAGGGTACCACCACCCCGACGGGGTCAAACAAAAAAGAGGCTATCCGCGTTGGATAGCCTCTTTTGTCAGCTGGCGGAGTGGTCCCGGCTCCCTATTTCTTTATCACCTTGGTTACGATCCTGATTCCGTCATTTGAAATAACCTTCAGAAGGTACATCCCTGCCTGAAGATGCGACGGGTTTATCGATACCTGGTTCCGGCCGGGATTAAGTGAAACCTGCATTTGGTATATCTGGCGGCCTTCAAGCGTGTAAATTCCTAACTGGACAGCAGATGACTGTTTCAAATCAATGCTCAGTGTCAATGCATCGTCCACCGGGTTGGGATACACCGACCATCCGGTCAGGATGTCTGTCTCATCAGAAAAACCTGTGATCTTATTTCCGTTGAAAGTCATGTTAACCTCTGCATGCGGTTTTTCTGCAGTCAGGGTAATGGCTATCTGGTCGCTGGTGATTCCGGGCATTTCCGGATAAAGATAGTAAGTTCCGAAAGCCATTTCAGAGAAATCAAAACTGCCATCCTCATTTACCCGAGTAAAGCCAATGGCTTCGCCCTGATCATCTTTCAGGAGCATATTCACTTTATCCACGAACGTACTTTTCACTCGTGCCATGTTGATCAGTCCTGAAGCCGAACCGGGTCCCGATGCCATAACTCCCGCTGGCAACAGATTTATGTTATAGGGATTTGACGGTGTCCCCAAGGTGATCAGGGTAGCCTGCTGCCAGGTGAGAACATCTCCATAATAGGTTGGCAGGTATCCGTTCGAATCAAACGGAATGGCCAGAATATAATAATTGCCTTCGGGAACCAATGTGAAATAATAGACCCCATTCGAATCGATGTTGAAAACATTAAAGTATGGTTGATAATTTATGCTCGTATCAAGCGAGAAGATCATCACCATCCCGGCAGACAACGGGAAACTCCCTGCAAAAACCTGCCCATAGATCTGATTGTAAGCTGTGGTGTCGGGGATCACCACGTTCTGACAATAAGTGCTCGTACAGTTGTTGGTAGTCATCGTCAGACAGGTTTGATAGGTGCCCGGGGCAGCAAACGTATAACTCGGGTTTTCAACGGTCGAGACACTTCCGTTACCGAAACTCCAGAGCCAGGTTGCCGGTCCTCCGGTCGAAAGATTAGTGAAGTTAACGGTATATATTCCCGATGCCGGATCGAGTGAATAGGAATAATTTGCCTGGCAATTGGTACTGTCTCCTGTAAATATGGTTTGACAGGTCATATCAAAACAGGAACTATCTGCCCCCTGAACAGTTAAGCAGACATTGTACGTACCCGGTGCCGAGAATGAGTGAACTACATTTTGCAGTGTGGATGTATTGTTCATCCCACTTGCTGGATCATCAAAATTCCAGAACCAGCTGACAATATTACCAATCGATTGATCTACAAAATGATAGGTCATTAATGCCGTTGTTGAATCAGGAAACGATGTGAAAGCGGCAGTACATTGCGGGGGATTGCCGACGTTTATGGTATCGCAGGTCTGGTCATAACAGGTGCTGTCGCTTCCCTGGATTGCCAGACAAACAACATACGTTCCGGGAAGTAGATAAGAATGGGTAACATTGGGATTCTGAGGGTATGTTATGGTTTGCATTGCTCCATCGCCAAAGCTCCAGATCCATGTGGAAATAGAACCCGATCCCGTTGTTGACTGATCAAAAAAGTGAATCGTGTCGTTTACATTGGCTGAGTCGTTTGAAATGGTAAATGCAGCATGGCAGGGTGAGGCTCCTAAAGTGGTAAAAGTGGAGTCTGCACCATAGATTGTTCCACCGGAGTAGATTAGAAAAGCCCTGTAATGTACCACTGTATTGGGAGGAAATGCATAAATAGTAGCCTGATCCATAATGTAGTTAAACCCGCTTCCCCCGCCTGTTGAAGAAAAACTACCGTATGAAGTTGTTAACCCCCATTCAATTCCTATAGTACACGAATGGCCGTTCGGATTGTAAAGACCGTACATAGTGGCGCCGTTGCTTGTGATTCCCGAGACGCCGTTCGTGATGGCAACCGGAAGGGAATCGGCAGGGAGGGTCGTAAACACCTCGTCTGATCCGTAAGCAACTCCGTAACCGTTCTGAGCTTTAATCCTGTAATGGTAAGTTGTAGCCGGAGTTAATCCACTCAGAACCTGGGCAACTATAACTACAGATGTTCCGTTTAACTGGCCTGCTGATACATTGAAACCGTATGATGGGGTTGGCCCGAATTCAAATTCTGCATAGGTTTGAGCTGAATTAGGGTTTACGGAAGCGTTGATCAAAGCGCTTGTCTGAGTGATTCCTGACGCTCCTCCTGTAATAGCAGTAGGAGCAGAGGGGTTAGAATTTGAACAGATCAGAAAATCATGCTGAATCAATGTTGTGCCACCTCCATAAGAACCATTATAGGTTTGGAGGGTGTAATTACAATCATAGGTTTGAATGAGACAGGCCCACTGACTTGTCCCGGTGGGCAGATAAACCGTGTCCTTGTAAAATCCGGTAGCGTCAGTATAAACAGTTGAAAAATAAGGATAAGTGGTTGAAGGATTTGCCGAATCAGACTTAATGATTACCAAGTGATTCTGGACGGGATTTCCTGAGGTAATATCGTTTACATAACCCGAAATATATAACGAAATCTGAGCGGTGACCAATTGGCTGAGGCTCAGAAACACCAGAATGAATAGGACTTTTTTCATGACTGTATAAGTTGGTTTTTACGTTTGATTGTTTATGATTCAGGAAGCTTCCGGATTGGTTCCTGTACTATTAACCCGAATGTTTCAAATGGTTGCCTCCCAGTGAAAAATTAATATCCGACCAAAAATGATAGCCTGAGACCGACAGACCATGGTTTCCAGGATGTAGAAGGTTTTTCGAACACGGAGTTGAAGTAGTATCTGATATTGGGTTCGACTTCCAGACTGAATTTTCTTCCCAGCCTTATGGAAGTGTTGAACCCTGCCATTATCTGCCAGTTCAGGTCGACCTGCTCGGGTGGAATACCGTTTATGCTGACAATTTTTTTATTGCCCGGATTATAAGTCTCTGATAATTCCTGCGAAAGCATCAGTACCGATAGAATAGGACCACCCCGGATCCCCAGAGTCACGGCATCTTGTTGCCAGAAATCATATCCCATGATCAGGGGAATCTGAATATAAAAATACCTTTTGACAACACGGGGATATTCCAGTTTCATCAGGCTGTCCCAGATTTCCTGACGACTCAAATATTCCGTCGGAATATAATTTTTAATGGGATCACTCCAGGTGAATAAAATGGAATCAAGACGGTTATAGCTACCCATCCAATCGTTATACGCCACCGACAATTCGTTGGTGCCTTTCGATACAGATATCCCGGCGCCGGTCCGCAGGGAAAATGGTCCCATCTTCAAAATGGCCTCTATTCCGGCCGTGTTGACAAATTTCTCACCCTCCAGTGTGTTGAACATGAGTTCAGGAACATAACTGACGCCGATTTTAATTTGCATCCTCCTTTCGGAATAGGATTCCCGGGTGCTTTTTTTATCCAACGTGTCCGTTGTATTTTTTTCCTGAGAAGGGTCGCTGAAATTACTTTTTACCGGGTTTTCACTTTTTTTCGATCCCGGGTCCTCACTCCCGGAATTCTGTTTCACGGGTGCGACCAGAGGCAGATTCACAATGGGTGCTGTCAAGCCTGAATTCACCGGTGTTTCTTTGACAGGGACCGAATCATAGTATTGTTGTTTTTCAGATGAATGTAAATTGATCGTTGAATCAGGATTGTAGTTGTGTATAGCTGGCTTTACGGATGTCTGTTCAGTTGTCGACTTTTCGATAGGTTCCCCGGAAAACGAGAATGGTTCTGTTTGAATTTTCCTTATCCTTTCATTAAAGCCCTGGCTGACATGCGGAAATTCATCCGGAAGAATCGGTGTTGACATTATTGTAGTTGGTACAACTGTCTCTTTTTTGCTGAGAATGGCAAATTCCTGATCGGAACCGGTCCCGGTAAAGATCCAAAAAAGTAGCCCGCCTGAAACCAGGATCAGACCTGACAAGATCAACAGGTACCCTTTACGGCGCCCTGATCGTTCTACAGCGATCTTTGCGGCTTCCGATAAGAATGCCTTTTTGGCTTCAACTGAGGGAACGATCCTGTGATCCGACAGCATCTCCCTTAAGAAGTCATCTGTCGGATGTTCCGGAGTACTCATAAACGTTATGTTTTTCAGTTGCTGACATGTTTCTGATTTTTTTCCTTAACATCGCACGCGCTTTGGAAAGTTGTGATTTGGATGTATTTTCCGAACATTGAAGCATTCCGGCGATTTCCTTGTGACTGAATTCTTCCATGACGTATAGATTGAACACGGTCCGGTATCCCAACGGCAATTCACATATTATCTTCATGATCTGATCCTGCGTCAGGTTGCGGTACTGGTCATCCGTATCATATGAATCCGGAACCTCTTCACCGATCACCGCTTCAATAGTTTCCAGGTCTGAAAAATGATTGGTTTTCTTTCGGTCACGAAGAAAATTCAATGCCGTGTTAACCATTATCCGCTTCATCCAGGCAGCAAGAGATCCGTTCTTTCGCTGCCGGAAGTTACCCAGGTTGCTGATAATCTTCAGAAAACTGTCGTGAAGAATATCTTCAGCATCAGCCAGGTCGCCGCAATATCGCAGCCCCACGCTAAGCAATGCCGGCGCGTAATGATCATACAGCGCTTCGACCGCATCGGGTTCCCTTGCAATGACTTTGTTGATGAGATCCGCTTCCACCTGACGACATAGTCCTTCTTATATAAACACAAAAAGTCAGAATAGTTGCCCGAACCAATAAAAAGAAGCCGACCCTTTGAGGAACGGCTTCTTTCGGATTTAATAAATACGACAAGGCCTCAACCCGGTTATTTTTTTATTCGCATCCTGAAAAAACTGCGGTAAACGAAATAAAGGGCAACAGCAAAGAAGAGGATCCCTACATAGGGAGCCACAGCGTAAAAATTATCTGAAATTGCAATCTCCATGGCAAGCAATCCGAACAAAGTCGTAAACTTGATAATGGGATTCAGTGCGACCGACGAAGTGTCTTTGAACGGATCGCCGACGGTATCACCAACAACGGTTGCATCATGCAGCAGGGTGCCTTTTTCTTTCAGATCTACCTCCACTACTTTTTTTGCATTGTCCCAGGCGCCTCCCGCGTTGGCCATAAAAACAGCCTGGAATAATCCGAAGAAAGCGATTGCGATGAGGTAGGCCACAAAAAATGAAGCGGCGGCATAGCGGGGCGGTGTATGGATGGCGAATGAAGAGTCCTGGTACCCCGAAAGGAACGCGATACCGATCGCAAACGAAAAAATCGCGATGAAAATGTTAAACATCCCGGTCTGTGCATATTGGGTGCAGATTTTTACAACCTCCTTAGATGTTTCCAGTGAAGCTTTCTTATCAGCATTTTCATCCAGACGGATATTTTTTTTGATGTATTCAACCGCCCGGTAAGCGCCTGTAGTAACTGCCTGAATAGAGGCCCCGGTAAACCAGTAGATAACGGCGCCGCCGGCCAGGAATCCGAATATGGTATATGGATTCAAAACATTCAGGATCATATCCGGTTCAATGCCAAAGTGATTTTTAATCAGAAGGATCAAAGAGAAAATCATGGTCGTTGCCCCGACTACGGCTGTTCCGATCAGAACAGGTTTGGCAGTAGCTTTGAAAGTGTTTCCGGCGCCGTCGTTCGCCTCCAGGTAGTGCTTGGCTTTTTCAAAATCGGGTTTAAACCCAAAATCCGCCTCGATCTCCTTTGTGGCCTGCTCCTTCTGCTCTTCGATCAGCGACAATTCATAAACCGACTGTGCATTGTCGGTGACCGGGCCATAACTGTCAACAGCAATGGTGACCGGACCCATGCCGAGGAATCCAAAAGCAACCAGCCCGAAAGCAAAAATGGATGGGTAATTCATGAAAACATCCAATCCGAAGGTACTGGCATAATACGCCAGGAACATCAGAACCAGGAACACCATCCCTTTCCAGAATGCGCTGAAATTACCTGCCACAAGGCCCGATAATATCGTTAGTGATGCCCCTCCTTCGCGGGATGCCTGGACGACCTCGTTGACATGTTTCGATTTCGGACTGGTGAAGATCTTCGTGAACTCAGGGATCAGCGCTGCACCCAACGTCCCGCAACTAATTATGACCGACAGGGTCAGCCATAGGTTATCGGGCAGGTCGCCCAATTGCCAGTAACTGGCTAAAAAGGTCATGATGATCGAAAGAATAGATGTAATCCATACCAGGTTTGTCAGAGGTTTCTCAAAATCAATATCATCATGGTTTCCGTAAATGATCCTGCTGAAAAACTTATTGATATAGAAAGCTGCTATAGAGGTGATTACCATCAGAATACGCATGACAAATATCCAGGTCAGAAGAGTAGTCTGATACATGATCCGCGTCGATTCATCCATGCCCGGAATAAATCCGACCGCCAGGACAATGAAACTGATCAGCGCCACTCCGGTCACACCGTAAGTCTCAAAACCATCGGCGGTCGGACCGACACTGTCACCGGCATTATCACCGGTACAATCCGCAATGACACCGGGATTCCGGGGATCATCTTCCTTGATTTTGAACACGACTTTCATCAGATCGGAGCCGATATCGGCTATTTTCGTGAAGATTCCGCCTGCAATCCTGAGCGCACTGGCTCCTAACGACTCCCCGATTGCAAAACCTATAAAACTGGCGCCGGCAAGTTCACGGGGAACGAATAACAGAATGATCAGCATCATGATGAGTTCCACACAGATTAGCATGACTCCGATGCTCATTCCTGCATCCAACGGGATGTTAAGTAGTTTCAGGGGCTTCCGCTCCAACGATGCAAAGGCCATCCGGCTGTTGGCCAGCGTGTTCATCCTGATCCCGAACCAGGCAACACCATAGGATCCGAGAATTCCAACGACTGTCCATGTCAGGATCAGAAGAACTCCTCCAAAAGTGTTTTCCTGCAGGTACCCAAAGTAAAAAGCAATACACAGCCCGATGATCACGAAAAGGATAGAAAGGAATTTTCCCTGCTGGACCAGATAGGTCTTACAAGTCTCAAAAATAATCTTTGCAACATCAAGCATCGATTGATGCGCACGCAGCTTTTTTACCTTCCTGAATTGATATAGCCCGAATAACAATCCGAAAAAACAGATCAGAAATCCGAAAAGTAAAAGATTGTTCTGATGGCCGGTGAGTTCGGGGATCTTCAGGTCTGCCTCACTCGCCATACCCAGGAAGGGTAAAAACAAAGAAACCAGAAAAGTAGTCGTCTTTTTCATATCTATGTATTTAATTATTTTCCACTGTTCACAAAAATAAAAAGAAATTTGACAGTTGTGGAATTTTTAAGGATGTTTTGTCCGGTAGCGAAAATTCTGTAAGTTTGTAATCGTTATCAGGCAAGTCGGTCCTGACGGGAATGGAGTTTTGAACTGCCTAAAATGGAAAAGATCACCCTGGATATTATCGGAATGTCATACAGCCAGTCACAAAGCGGCGCTTATGCCCTGATCCTGGGGGAACACGGGGGAAAAAGGAGGTTGCCGATAATCATTGGAGGGTTTGAAGCACAGGCAATTGCAATTGAATTAGAGAAGATAAAAACACCCAGGCCGCTCACCCATGATTTATTCAAATCGTTCGCGGATAATTTTCAGATCGAGCTTCTCGAAGTGATCATTGACAGATTCAGTGAAGGGATATTTTATGCGAAACTCGTATGCAGCGACGGGAAGACCATTCACGAAATCGATTCCAGGACTTCGGATGCTATCGCGCTGGCCCTGAGATTCAATTGCACTGTTTATACCTATGAGAACATCATGAATGCCGCCGGGATCCTGATTGAAGAAGAATCGGAAAATGGGAAAACAGAATCAGCGGCTCCTGTTGAACCCCCTGCCGAAAGCGCTACTTATCATGAAGCAACCCTCACCGAACTTAGGGAAATGCTTCAATTGGCGATAGAAAATGAAGAGTATGAGAAAGCATCGCAGATCCGTGATGAAATAAATAAAAGAAAATAGGTCGTTTCCCGATTATTTACGCTAATCCTTAAAGTATGGCCATAAAACCGCGCCTCATTCTGCTCAATTTTTTCCAATTTTTTATCTGGGGTTCCTGGCTGCTTACCATCGGGGCATATTGGTTCCAGACCAAACACTGGTCAGGTACTGAATTCGGCGCAATTTTCTCCACAATGGGTATTGCTTCGCTGTTCATGCCGGCAATTGCGGGGATTATTGCCGACCGGTGGATCAATGCGGAACGGCTCTATGGCGCATTTCATCTCTGCGGAGCCATCATCCTGCTGATGATCCCCCGGTTAAACAACCCTTCCGCAATGTTCTGGATGATGCTGCTGAATATGATCTTCTATATGCCTACCATTGCGCTTGCCATTACCGTGTCCTATTCAACCCTCAAACGCAACAACCTTGATATCATCAGGGAATATCCCCCGATCAGGGTGTGGGGGACCATTGGCTTTATTGTAGCACTGTGGATGATCAGCCTGACCCGGTTGGAGACCTCTGCCGGACAGTTTTATGTGGCCTCCGGAGCCTCCCTGTTTCTCGGGTTGTATGCCTTCACCCTTCCAAAATGCCCACCACTGGGGAGGACCCAGTCGGATTCGTTATTCCAGGCTTTGGGATTCCATGCGTTTTCCTTGTTTAAAAACTACAAAATGGCGCTCTTCTTTATCTTTGCCATGCTGCTCGGCGCTGCACTTCAACTTACCAACGCCTATGGAGATACCTTCCTTCACGATTTCGCCTCCATTCCCGAGTTTCAGAATCTGATCGCTGTTCGCTATCCTGCTATTATTATGTCAGTTTCTCAGATTTCTGAAACCCTTTTTATCCTTACCATTCCGTTGTTCCTGCGAAAATTCGGCATAAAAAAAGTTATGCTCTTCAGCATGTTTGCCTGGGTATTGCGCTTCGGCCTTTTTGC
>JAQWBQ010000137.1 GCA_028706295.1 Bacteroidales bacterium | reverse complement strand
CTACCCCGCTGTTTCACAATTTCGTTTTTTATCCCGGAGAGGTGTCCGAGTGGTCGAAGGAGCACGCCTGGAAAGTGTGTGTACGCCAAAAGTGTACCCTGGGTTCGAATCCCAGTCTCTCCGCAAATTAAAATCCGCCGCATTAGCGGCGTTTTTTGTTTTGAAGAAACCCGAAAACTTGTTTTCAGGGTTTCGGAAAAACGAAAAAAACCTTTTCTCATTTCCATCTGAATTCCCTAATTTCTCTGAATTTTGGCACGTTTTACCAATTGAACGAGACGATGCAGCATTCCTGAAGATCCTCTCCGACGGGTACCTGCCAAATTAACCGACGGATCATTACATTCTTCTTTAGGATAAAAAGATAAGGGGACCCGGCTTTTGAGGGCTACCAGGGGAAGGTTCCTTCGGAGCCGGGCACCCTACCCCGTGCTCCCTGCTCCCAGCTACCTCACCCCACATCATGCGGCAGTGACCGCAGGATGCCCTTGCTGACGTAAATGGGCCGGATGTACTGGCGGAGGGACTTGCGGTTCAGGGTGAACCAGATCCCCGACAACAGGGTTATTGCCCCGGCGATCAGCATCGTCCACTCCACGCCGATGCCGCTGGCAATGGAGCCTGCAACGAGGTTACCGATAGGAGAAGCACCCATCAGAGCCATGGCGTAGAAGCTCATGACACGTCCGCGTTTGTCCTCGTCGGAAATGGTCTGAAGCATGGTGTTGATGGCCGACAGCGTCATGATCATCGTCAGGCCGGTGAAGAAGAAGAAGATCATCGAGAGGTAAAGCCGTGCTGAAAAGGAGGCCAGCGCGATCGAAAGTCCCATCAGGATAACGCCGTAGGCGATGATCCGAGTGAGGCCGAAAACCGATTTCCGGGCCGCCATTGTGAGTGCGCCTGCCAGGGCCCCCGCCCCCATGGCCGACATCAGGTACCCCAGTGTCTCCGAGTCCCCGTGCAGGATCTCCTTCGCATACGCCGGTAGGAGGACAATATACGACAATCCTACCAGACTCATCACCGCCAGCAGGAGGATCAGCATCCGGATAGGGACGGAGTTAAAGGTGTAACGGACCCCTTCCCCGAGACTCTCCCGGAAACCTGCAGATCCTGACGACTCCTGCTTCACCGCGATGCGTATCAGCGTCAGGGCGAAGAGGACGGCGATGAAGCTGACGGAGTTGATCAGGAAGCAGATCCCTTCACCGACGATGGCGATGACGATCCCCGCCACCGCCGGGCCGATCAGCCGGGCACCGTTGAAGATGGCCGAATTCAGCGCAATGGCATTGCCTACGTATGCTTTGTCATCGATGAGGTCCATAACAAGTGATTGCCGGGCCGGGGCATCAAAGGCGCTGATGATGCCGAAGATGATGCTCAGCACGACAATGTGCCAGGGTTCGACTACTTTAAAAAGCACCAGCAACGCCATGGCTAACGACTGCACCATAAAAAAGAACTGGGTCAGCTTCAGGATCGTAAGCCGGTTGTGGCGGTCACTGATCACCCCCGCGAAAGGAGCCATCACGAACGTAGGGATCTGGCTGGTGAAACCGATCACCCCCAGGAGGAAGACCGACCCGGTGAGCCGGTATACAAGCCAGCTCAGGGCCACCGTCTGCATCCACGTCCCGATGAGCGACACCCCCTGGCCGATGAAATAGATCCGGTAATTACGCGACCGCAGAGAGGCAAACATATCCTGGAAAGCGGTAAGATCGGCAGGGAGCAGGCGGCGGGGCATGAGAGGAGGGAAATGAACTGCAAAGGTAGGGAATCCATAATTAACCCCAAATTATAAACCATTGAGTACACCGAAAAATATCCAGTTTCCGGCTTCGATCACCGATCCTGAAATCATCATGGACTGTTTAAGCGACATCGCCGTTGTTTGTTGCACAACAAAAGACTTTCTTTAACAGGACCACTTTTTCTGCATCACCTTACCCCGTCGGGGTCCTACCACCCCGTCGGGGTCCATCCACGCTCATCAAAGGAAATTCTGCTGATCACCTTCGCGGGATCAAAATCGCGGGCAGGCAAAATAAGATCCGCTTTTTTTTGCCAAACGGGGTTTTTACCGGACCGGGCTTCCTGCATGTCTGAAATATGGATGTGAATGGCAGGCCTGATAATGCTGCCCAGTGCACCCGACTCGCAGATCACGGCTCTGTTTTCAGGATTACAGTGCCTGTTGAAAAAATCAAAAGCTTCGGCCAGGTTCTCGTCGCCGGTTTCCATGAAAAAAGACTTTGAAGCGCCGGCTTCCAGATACTGTCCGCTGTTTTTGCGATGGGGTGCGTATTCCCGGTATATTCTGAACCGATTTTCTTCATGGGTAATCAATACCGCATCGCCCGGATCATCATGAATATGGGGAGAGATCTTTAATCCTATCACAGGAAACTGTAACGAAAATTTCCGGATCAGCGCCGTTGCAAGGTAGGTTTTGCCAACCTTTTTCCCCGAACCGCTAACAAGGAGATAATTCCGGAAATATCGTGATGCAGGTTCAGATTTCATCCGGTTTAAAACTTTTATTCTTAGATGGATTTGTCATTTCTTTCACAAGGAATTTCCTGAAAAACAGTATCATCTGCCTTTTATTACTGAACGGTCATGGCAGTTTCAGGTGAATATTTTTATATTCATTTGCACAAGGATTATCTCAAAAAATATCATCCATCGTTATGCGATTATCAAAATAGATAATTTACTACGAAATTATACATTTGTTTCAGGATTTTTTTTATTTTTGTCATATCGAAATAAATATATTTATAGATTTATAATTCAAGCCTTCCCGTGCCTCTTTTCATCTCTTTCAGTTTTCACCTTTTATGCGATATTCATTGACCGGCGGAGAATCCGGGGTTTGAAAGATTGATGATACAGGGATTGGTATTTCAGGAATCCAAAACAGTTTGATGCATGAACCGAAGAAATTTCATTAAGATCTCAGCTTTAAGCGCCGGAGGAGTCGTTCTCGGGGGAATCGGCCTGAGTGGCAGCACGCCTTCGGTACGGGGGCAGGACGCGGGCAAAGGCTCAGCGGGGGCGGATTTTCTTCACAGGACTCCCACCTATTGCGAAATCTGTTTCTGGAAATGTGCCGGATGGGTTTATAAGAACGACCGGGGAGAGATCTGGAAGATCATTGGCAATGAGAATGATCCCCATTGCAACGGCCGGCTGTGTCCGCGCGGAACAGGCGGTGTGGGAAGTTACTATGACCAGGACCGGCTCAAAACCCCGCTGATCCGAACGGGTCCCAAGGGCAAACAGTCATTCAGGCGGGCATCGTGGGATGAAGCGCTCGAATACGTAGCCCGGAAACTGGATTATATTTCGAAAGTTTATGGTCCCGAGACGGTTGCCCTGATAACACACGGATCGGGAGGGAAATTGTTGACCACGCTGATGAAAGCGTATGGTTCCGACGCCATTGCCGGTCCTTCGCATGCCCAATGTAAAGGTCCGCGCGAAACTGCATTCAGCCTAACCTTCGGATCCGGACTTGAATCACCCGAACCGCTTGATATCCGGGATACACGCTGCCTGGTTTTGATCGGAAGCCACCTGGGCGAAAATATGCATAATACACAGGTTCAGGAGATGGCGGATGCCATCGACCGCGGAGCAACGATCATCACCGTCGATCCCCGGTTTTCGACGGTGGCTGCAAAATCGAAATTCTGGCTGCCCATCAAACCTGCTACCGATATCGCCCTGCTGTTAGCCTGGATTCATGTCATCATCAACAAGGGTTGGTACGACAAGGATTATGTCGAAAAATACACGATCGGGTTTGACAAACTAAAGGAATATATTCAGCCTTTTT
>JAQWBQ010000077.1 GCA_028706295.1 Bacteroidales bacterium | reverse complement strand
GTCTTGCAATCCGGTGCAACCGGGGTTCCCCAGGTCTCCCCGCCGCGGTTAAAATATACGAGCGCTTCCTCGGTCTGGTACCACATTTCAATGGTTTTGTCCAGGGTTAGGCCGAGGCCTGGTGCAAATTCAGCGATATGCCAGATCTCCCAAAGTGAGATGCTCCAGCAGTCGGTGGATGTCAGGTCGAAATTGTAATAATCCGGTTCGGTTGATTTGACAAACCGCCCGTTGAAGTCATTACTGCGCCTGGAATACCGGTCGGCAGTAAAGTTGGATTGCGCCCAGGCATGGGGTTTCAGTTCTCCGGGGAGTTGCATGCAGGGTTGCGTGGTATCCATGGCAAGAAAGTTATACCGTTGCGTGACCGTGTCATACCAGGTTACTACATTCGGAGGAGGCGCTACGGCTTGCATCCGGTGACAACGAGCTAATATGTAATCGGCCGAATCAGTTCCATAGCTTACTTTTCCTAATACATGCATGATGACTTGCCAGTTGGCGGTTCCACCCATATTGTTTGTATAACCCTGATAATGGAACTGATCACCCACGGAGAAATCATAAACGTCGCGCCATCCGAAATCCTGCGCGCCTATCGGAGGAGTCGATTTTCCTTCGAGGGAATAGAATTTGACCTGTTCGGGGAGGAAATAGACGTCATAGAAGTTAACCAGTCCGTAATGCTGGCTGAGTTTGAAAGGCTGGTCATTAAGCGGATGGCTGATATTGGCGCCCGACTGATTTTTCGCCTGCAGCGTGATCAGTTTTACCTGGTCCGATTGCCCTAAAACCGGTTCGACCGTGAGGGAATTGACCGTTGCCGTAACATAGCCGCCACCTGAAAGGTTGCAGAACCGCCACGACTGACCTGTTGTGGCAGCCGTATTGATCCTGATGGTGTCGTCGTTCCGGTTGAAAAGATAGTACCATCCGTCGTGGGTGAGAATCACCTTTTCACCCAATACCGATCCACCGGTTGTATCGAGGCAATTAAACATATTAAGAGAATCGCGGATCGTACGGTACGAATAATAGGCTGTATCCTGGCCCGGCAACACCAGCGTGGAGTCGAGCCGGAAGGCTTTTATATTCTCCACAGTATCTGAATTTCTGTAAAAAGTGGTTCCCGGCGAACAAATGTTCTGCCAGTTCTGGGCAAAGAGAATCCCCGGAAGAAAACAGAGGATTCCAAAAAGGAGGCTGAGGGGTGTTTTCATACGGTTAAGAATTTAAAGTTAAAAGAAGAGATTATTCGCTAATCCCTATTCGCTAATTCCTGATGACTACTGCCTGATTTGATAGGCCATCAGCACATTACCATGCCTGATATAAAGAACCCCGCGGTCGATCACCGGGTGTGCGAAATGTTCCTGTTTCCCCATGGTCACCTTGAACATGCTCACCAGCTCGGGGCCGGTTGATGAGGGCCGTATCAGGTTTACCTCACCCCGGTGGGTGTAATAATAGAGCATCCTGCCGTCTGAAATGAGTGCTCCGATGCCACATTTCAGCACGCTTTTAACCTCCCCGGTGGTTATATCAACACTGATCAGCGCCTTTCTCGAATCACTGCCCGTGTAGATAAGGTTTCCCTGTTTGATAAAACCGCTCATGTAGTTGTCGACGGTCGGGTTTCGCCATACCTGCCTGATGCTGGCGCCATCAGGGCCAAGGATCAGCCGCACCGCCCCGTTCCCGTCGCCGGCCAGGTAAAAGATGGCTCCGTTTTCATACCATATGGTGTTACTGTGTGTATCACCGTTTCCCAATTTGCGTTCGGCGGGTGGAATGTTGTCCTGCGGATGGGTCCAGAGCAGTTTGCCCGTTTTTGCATCGATTCCCAGCAGGGAATAGGCCGAAAAGGTTACCAGGATCGTCCGCGACGGGAGCCTGATGATCAGCGGGGAGTTATAACCCTGCCGCTCTCCGTCGCCAGGACAACCCCAGACATGTTTACCCGTAAAACGGTTCAGTGCGACGACCCCCGTATCTTTGCCTCCCGGCGTAAAAAATACCAGGTCGCCATCTACCGCCGGCGACTCGGAATGGCCGTACAGAGGCATGATCTGGGACCCCGGCCGGTTGTCGAGCCTCCATTTCTCTTTGAATGTGTCCAGGTCGATGCATACCAGGTCTCCCTGTCCTGTGCTGACGTAAATGAGTCCGCCCGCAATGGTTGGCGACATGCGCGATCCCGGGTAGTTGACCACCCACTCCTTGCCGAAGGATACCTTGCGGAGCAGTTTTCCCTGACGGTCGAATTCGAAAAGCCAGGCATTTTCATCCAGTGCACCGCAGATGTATAACTTTCCGTCAAGACAAACCGGTGAACCATATCCTGAACCAATTTCAGATGATGACCACAGGAGTTCAGGACCTGTAGCCGGCCACACTTCAAGCGTCTGTTGCTCAGGGTAAACACCCCGGCGGTCATTCCCGCGCCATTGGGCCTGAACCTGCGGTTGTGCCTGATAAACCGAACCAATAAGTAAAACTGCAGTCAGCGTAATTCTGACCCGGATCAATGGTGAAAGCATTAGTGATTATTTGAAGGATGCATACCCTGAAGAACTTTGTTAATTTCGCAGGGTTTGTTCCGCTACCGGACAGATCCCCTGACAGATACTTCAAAATTCCGGAATTTTTTTCAATAGATGAACAAAAAGTCTGAAATTTTTATCGGAAGTCCGGGAAAAAATGGAAATACCTCTTTCGAGCATCGATGGCTGAACGACCGGTTTCGGATCGCGGGATTCGGACCGGACTGACAAAACGATTGTGCGCCGGCGATTCTACCTGCCGGTTTTTTGTTCCGCCGGAATGAACCGGAAGGTGATGACCCTGTTGTCGTAAAGAGTCGGGGCGATCAGCAATCCGGTTTCGGGAATGTAACAGAATGCCGCCAGCGAAATACCGGCAGCCGTGGTATTGATCAGCAATTTCTTTTCTCCGGCGGGTGTGACCCTGTAGACCTTTCCGTTAAAATCACCCACGAGGTAGTTACCCTGACCGTCAGGTACAAGACCGTCGATGATGCTTCCGCTGCCAATGCAGGCAAGCAGGCTGATGTTTTTGGTTTCCGGGTTAATGATCCTGACGCAGCCATCGGCAGATGTTCCAACCAGTATCCGGCCATGGTCATAAAGAATCGCGTTCACCCTCGCGAGTTCCGGGCTTTCAAGCCAGATTTCCATCTTTCCTTCTTTGAGGCGGTAAATACAGCCTTTAAAACTGTCGGTGATGTAAAGTTCCCCGTTATCTGAGGCACAAACGTCATTGGGCAGACCCGGTCCGGGAAATGGATAACGGTTGAGGATGGTGCCCCGGTCAGGATCGATCTCCACGAGGCTCTGCCGGCCGACTGCATATAAACGGTCGCCCGAAAGGCATAACCCCGAGGGCTGGAAAACGCCTTTAACCCATTCGGCCTCTGCAAGGGTTCCGTCGGGCCTGAGCTTAGAAATGGACCCACCTGCGTCGAGATAATAGTTCGAAACATAGACGACCCCCCGTTTCGAATCATATTCAGCCGATTCGGGATACCTGAAGCCGTTCCGTATCTCCCAGGCGCGTGTCACCCCGCTGTCGAGGTAGATGGCGCTGCAATCCCTGAACATGAACCCCCAGCCGCCGAACGATTCGGTCACCATCAGCAGCAGTTCATTCTTCCCCTTCTTCAATGGCAGGTTGATGTAATCGTTCAGCCCGACAATTCCCTGGAAAGAGGGATCGCGGCTCATGTAACTGCTGTTGCCGATGAAAACCAACTCGCCGTTCAGGAATATCGAAATAAGATCGCTGTAGCCGAATGAAAACAATCTCGACGCTTCCTGTTCGGAAGTAAGGGTTGTCCTGGCCAGTATTACATCGGGTGAATTGCCTGACCGTGGATAATAGCGGGAGATATCAACAATGCCATCAGGCCTGCAGGTGGCCATCTTCCATTGCAGATCGGTCAGCCCCTGTTTCGCGGGGTGTATCTCGTTGTTAATGGAAGATGCTTTGATAACGGACGATAGCTCCCATTCCGTCACGATCCCGAATGGCACTTCCTGTATTACCGGGGGTTGAAACACCAGTGACTTGTCTTCCCTGCAGGAGAAATTGGAGAAAAATGCGCTGCCATCGGCCGGTCCCGAAAGGCCGATCTTTCCGTTCCCGGCCCCGTGACCCAGGTTGGGCACCTCCAAAGCCGGCCGTTGATCGTTATTCAGGAACAGCCGTGCCTGCCCGCCCTTGAATTCCATCTTCACATGAAACCATTCATTCCTTGTGATGGCGGCGCTGGCAGTGTAACCCTGTCCGTTGTACAACTGCCATGAATCGATGTCGTTGAAAGTCGACACATACTGGATCACATTCTGGAAAGTGACCGGCAGATGCGGACGGATATAGATCCTTTCATAACTGTCGTCCGTTGTTATCCGGAACAGGATCCCCGGGTAGGAGCGCTGACCCGTGACTGCCATGTCGAATTCCACAACGCCATCGGAGAGTGTCCGGTTTTTCAGGATGGCGCTGCCCTGGAGTGCAGACCTTCCCATGTATTCAACGGCAACGGCATCCATGAATTCCCAGTGGGCCGAATCGAAAGGGATGGTGTTTACCTGGGCCATCAGGCCCGGCATTGAAAAGGTGTAAAACAGGATAGCCAGGAGCAGGGAATTGAACCTCCCGGAAGATAAAACAGCCTCCATCTTTGTTTATTTTAAGTGAATAGATCAATACCGGCGGGCGGCAGAATCCTGCACCGGTTCTTTACGGTTTGCGTTTCGCGCTTCGTTCATTCTGCTCCGCCTGTCACTCAATTCTTAGTTTGCCCATTTTTCGTGATGAATTTTCATCAGGGTCTCGGCATACTGAACAGCCCCGGATCGATCTCCTTGTTGAGCTCGATCGTTTCATACTGCAATGAATTATAAGGTTGCCCGCCGATCCGGGTATCCTGTTTGAATCCGAACATGATGCCCTCCACCGGCCGGTAGTCGCTGTAGTAATTCTCCATCGCGGTCTCCCTTCCGCGGATCGTCCTGTAATAAAGCCGTTTTTTGATCAGATTGTCAGCCGGATCGAGGAAGAGGTACTCGACTCCTCCGTCGTTCTTCGTAACCTTCAGTTTGTACATAATGATCTGGTCAACGGTATCCTTCCCCGCCAACTCCACCTGGTGTCCCTTGGCTTTCCAGTCAAACAGTATCCCTTCAAATTCGGCGGTGATCTTCATGGCGCCAACCCTGTCAGGCGGCATGACCTGCGGTTTCGGATTGCCGGTCCAGGGGGTGGTCATCCAGGCTGTGGTACCGTCGTACCCCTGGTATGCCGTGAGGTCGGCAATGTCGAATTCCATCAGGTACTTGTCAGGCCTGAGCCTGTAAACCTTTACCGGCATGACGTCATTCTGGGTCATCAGGCCTGTCATGACCATCGAATTAACTTTTTTGAGGTGGTCGATGCCCATAGCCTTGTAATATTTATCAAGAATATCGTCAAGCGACTGTTCCTGAGCCACTGCCGGAATGGTGGCCAGCAGGATGAATATTAGTAAAATGCGTGTCATGGGTGATTAACTGATTGATTGACTGAATGACTGATTGATTGAATGACTGAATGACTGATTGATTGAGTGAATGAGAGAATGAGTGAATTTTCAATTTTCCATTGCCTACTGCCTGTTTTCCGGCCTTTTTACCCTTTCACATGGTAAGCAAGCAGCGATTTTCCATGCCTGAGGTACAACACCCCATTGCAGATGACCGGGTGTGAAAAGTGAGCCTTGGTCCCTCTGGTCACCTTAAAAACACTCACCTGTTCGAGTTTCGGGCCGTTGGGTTTAAAAAGACCCAGTTGTCCCTTTTCATTATAAAGATAAAGCATTCCGTCGGCTTCGATGATGCTTCCCCGGTCGAACCTCAGCGAGTCGACCACCGCACCGGTATTCACATCCACCGAATAGTACTGCCTTTTTTCATATCCGCCGGTATAGAGGTGATCTTTCACTTTGATAAATCCACCGAACAACCCGTCGGCTTTACCGTTTTTCCATGTCTCGGTAATGGCGCTCCCATCGGAGGATAGCTGTATTCTGAATGTTCCATAGCCGTTTCCGTTCACACAATATAGCGTGCCGTTTTCATAAAGCGGAGTATTGCACTGGCAATCGATTTCCTGTCCCTCCTGTTTGTAAGACCATAGCAAACTCCCGTCTTTGGTGTCGATTCCCAGCAGGGTCGTCATCGAGAAGGTTACGAGGATGGTTCGTTGCGGCAGGCGGATGAGCATGGGTGATGTATAGGAGGTCATTTCGCCGGTTCCCTTGCTGATCCAGATGATTTTGCCGGTAAACCGGTCGAGTGCCACCACGTTGGTGTCACGACTGCCGGGGGAGCAGAAGACCCGGTCGCCATCCACCAGCAGGGATTCTGAAAACCCGAAGCGGGGTATCTCCCCATGGAAGTCGCTCGTCAGGTTAAGCGACCAGCGTTCTTTGCCTGTCGCTGTCTCGAAGCAGGCCACCTGTCCCATGCCGGTGGTCACGTACACAAGGTCGCCGGCCACCGTGGGCGTGTTGCGCGATCCGGGGTAATTCTGGACCCATTCCCGGCCGATCTTCGATTTCCATTGCAACTTACCCTGCAGGTCGAGTGCGAACAGGTAGCTAACAGTATCGATTTCCCCGTTAACGAATATGTTGTTGCGCGTGATGACCGGGCTTCCGTAGCCGTTGCCGATGCCTTCTGATTCCCATTGCAGGACAGGGCCCTCAGGTGGCCAGCTTTTCAGCAGGCCGGTTTCATGGTAAACCCCGCTGCGGTCCTCTCCCCGCCACTGGAGGATCTCCCGGGTTTGAGCTGTTACATGAGAAAAGGTACAGAGTGACAGTAAAATGAGCAGGCAGGATTTCAATAGTTGCGACATGTTTTTTCGGGTTTTGATGCAGCCCAAAAATACAAAACCATTCCCCGGAAGTCACACGAACTCGATGAATCACTTGATTTTCTTGTTGAAAATCAGGATTGACAGGCATATTAGGCAGGGGATAGTAGAAAGCAGGGGAAAAAGCTCAAAGATCAAAGCTCAAGGATCAAAGATCAAGGCTCAAGGTTCAGATCAAAGTGTTTCAGAGTTTCAGGGTTTCAGAGTTTCAGGGTTTCAGAGTTTCAGAGTTTACTCACAGGAGTGTTTATTTTCATTGGTATTCGTGATTGCTTCGCAATTCAGGGTTTCAGGGTTTCAGAGTTTCAGGGTTTACTCAAAGGAGTGTTTATTTTCATTGGTATTTGTGATTGCTTCGCAATTCAGGGTTTCAGGGTTTAAATCAGGCATTAGGCAATAGGAAATAGGCAATAGAGAAAAAAGCAATAATTTGAAATTTTCACATTCTCAAATCCTCAAATCCTCAAATCCTCAAATTTTCACATCAGCACATTAGCACATTAGCACATTGTCAATTGTCTTTCCTGACACCGGTAACTTTCTGTTCATGCCACCAGTTTCCACCGGTTGCCAGGGTGAAGGTTACGGTATCGGATCCGACGAAAGCACCGGAAAACGGTATGGCTGTGCCGCACCCGTTGGCAGCAGGATAGTCGAGTGTTCCGTTTTTGTCGATTACCGGTCGGATCGATGCGCCCCAAATGGAATCGCCGTTACAAATAACATAGTTTTTACCCGAGGTATAAAGGATTTCTAGTTTGTTGGCAGTCGCATCTGAGATTGTGATGATGCCGTCGTAAAAGGCAGTGTCGGTCGATCCTTCGGGGTTGTGATAGGTGTCGATCAGAGTGAAGGCGAATGTTCCGCAGTACTTATCGGGGAAGGCCGGAGTAACGGGATCGGCTTCATCAGTGGTTTTGGAGCACTGCATGGAGGCATAGGCTATCATGAGGATCAGGGTCAGACTAATCTTTGATGCGAGAGATTTGAGTTTCATGGTTGACTATTTTTGATTTCGTTTAAGATTACGAATATACATATAATATGCAGAAATTTACAATATTAAATTTTTTTTTGAAAGACTGATTAAAATTTACGATTGAAATGAATTACGATTTACGATTGAAGTATTGACGAGTTTATAGCGGTGATTTCCTTATTTTGGAGATTTCGCGGGATGTGGACAATCCGAAGAGTGCAAAATCATATTTTACCGGGTCTTCAGGATCGAGGCGACGTAAATGGCCGGTCAGCTCAACCGCGGCTTTCCAATCGTTCGTGTTCCGTCGGAGCAAGCCGAGTAGCCGGGCGGTTTTCCCGGTGTGAAGGTCGAGGGGACAGATGAGGTTGGCCGGACGGATGGATTTCCACAACCCGAAATCTACCCCGCGTCCATCGTTTCGCACCATCCAGCGCAGAAACATGTTGATCCGCTTTGCGGCCGAGCCTTTGGCGGGATTCGCGAGGTGCTTCTCCGACCGGGGCAGATGATCTGTTTCGAGGAACAGGGAACGGAACCGGGAAATGGCATGTGCGGCGCCCTGCTCGTTCATGCTTTGAAACAGCGGCTCAAAACCCGGGTATTGCTGACATATATTCCGGAGTGCGGTGATGAAAAAGAGCGCATCGTCACCGTTAAAAGTCCGGTGAACAAATTTCTGAAAGGGCTTCAGGTCAGCCGGGGAGGCGTTGACCAGGAAATCGCGGGGGGCATCGTCCATAAGGCGGAGGAGCTGCCGGGCATGGGCGATGATCGACTTCCGGTTGCCCCAGGCAAGGGTTGCCGACAAAAACCCGGCAATCTCAATGTCGCCGGGCCGGGTAAAGAGGTGGGGGATGCTGACGGGATCAGAATCAATGAAACCCGGATTGTTGAAACGCAGGTACTGCTCCTCCAGAAAATCCTTTATCTTATGTATAGATGGCTTCATTCGGGAGTCTCAGATTTTTAAAACGAAGCGCTGACCTGATTCATTCACAAAAATATTATTTTCCTTGCAATGCTGTAGGTTTTCCGTAACCCTCTTTTTCAATTGATTACACAGAGGACCACGGAGAAATTCACAGAGAACCAAGGAGTTATGGCACAGATTGCCACAGAGAAATTCACGGAGAACCGCAGAAAAATTCACAGAGAACCACGGAGTTATGGCACAGATTGCCACAGAGAAATTCACGGAGAACCACAGAGAAACTCATGAATTATCCACGCTACAAATTTGTCGGCCAAACCATCCCGCTCCGTACGAAAGGTTTGATATCCTGAAATTCTGTTACGGATTCCGGGTACAGCACTTGCCAAGGGTTCATACCCGTGATTGCAATTTAGTTGATGGATGCGGCACTGTGGTGAAATTCGTTACCCAGATTCCGGTCGGGTATTTGTCACTTCCGAACGGTCCGATTCCCGGAAAGGATTGCCGGGAAAAAACAAACCGGAGGAATTCCCTGCGGCTCCTCCGGTCCGGATAATATGATCAACGCCGGTAAAATGGTTCCTTTACCCCGGGTGATGTTTGTGAACGGTACGTCAGATCAGGGTTCCGTTAATTAAGAACCTGGATCGGCTTTAAAATCTCTTTCCCCAGCTCGATGGCTTTCTCGTTTTCGGGAATGAGTTTGTGATGCCGCGCAGGTAACGATTTCTCCAATCCTTTGTGAATGAATTCCGGCGCAACCAGCGGTTTGAGCTTTAGGAACCCGCCGAGCACGATCATGTTAAAGATCTTGGAAAGGCCCCGTTTTCCTGCTTCATCCGCAGCTTCAATGGAATAGATGTTGATATCTTTCCGCTCCGGGAAACGCGTAATCCCGTTGGGATCGTAGATGAGCAATCCGCCCGGTTTTACCGTCTTTTCAAATTTATCCATCGACTGCTGATTGAGGATAATGGCAGTGTCGAAGGAATTCAGTATGGGGGAACTGATCCGTTCATCGCTGATAATAACGGTAACATTCGCGGTACCGCCCCGCATTTCCGGTCCGTAGGAAGGCATCCAACTGACCTCTTTATTTTGCATCACCCCCGAGTAGGCCAGGATCTTTCCCATGGAAAGAACGCCCTGTCCGCCGAAACCTGCAATAATGATCTCTTCTGTCATTATTTATTGATTGAATTATTGATTGACTGAATGATTGATTGACTGATTTATTGAGTGAATGAGTGAATTAGTATTTTTTCTCTATTCCCTAATCGCTAATATCTAATCCCTATTCGCTAATATCTAATCCCTATTCGCTAATATTTAATCCCTCCTTTGAATTAAAATTCATTCATTCTCCTTTTTTTCAACAAGTTTTCCGTCCACTTTAATGTCGCCAAGCGGGTAGAAGGGGAACATATTTTCTTCCATCCATTTATTTGACTGGACGGGGGTCATTTTCCAGCCCGAGTTGCAATTGGAGACCACTTCGATGAACGAGAGGCCTTGCTTTGCTTTCTGAATATCGAAAGCCTTCCGGATCGCCTTTTTGGTGCGGCGGGCGTTGACGGGGGTATGGACCGACTGCCGGGTTACGAAGTTCACGCCCGGAAGGTGGGCGATGAGTTCGGTCATCTTGATCGGATGGCCCATCAGTTCCACATCACGGCCGTAGGGCGAGGTGGAGGAGCGCATTCCCGGAAGGGTGGTCGGGGCCATTTGTCCGCCGGTCATACCATAAATCCCATTATTTATGAAGATGATGGTGATATTTTCGCCGCGGTTACAGGCGTGGATGGTTTCGGCAGTGCCGATGGCGGCCAGGTCGCCGTCGCCCTGGTAGGTAAACACGAAGCGGTGGGGCCAGAGGCGTTTGATGGCGGTGGCGAGGGCAGGGGCGCGGCCGTGGGCAGCTCCCAACATGTCGATGTTGAGGAAATCGTAGGCCAGCACCGAGCAGCCGACCGGGGAGACCCCGATGGTCTGTTCGGCAATGTCCATCTCTTCGATCACCTCCATGAGCATGCGGTGAACTGTGCCATGCCCGCATCCGGGACAGTAACTGAGGGGCCGGTCGACCATCAGGTCGCTTTTCCGGTAGACGATATTCTCCGGCTTCCGGATATCAGGTTTTGCAAATAGTTCTTCCATAATCATCCTCCGATAATTTTTTGTTCCAACGCTTTTACCACTTCATCCGGTGAAGGAATGATACCGCCGAAACGTCCGAAATGTTCGATTTTGACTTTGCAGCCCAGCGACAGTCTGACATCTTCGATCATCTGTCCGGCATTCATTTCAACCACGAGGATTCCCTTGACCCGGCTTCCTGTTGCAGCGATCTGCACTGTCGGGAACGGGAACAGTGTGATGGGCCGGAACAGTCCGACCTTGATCCCTTTCGCCCGTGCAATGTCGGTCGCTTTCTGACAGATGCGGGCCGACAGTCCGAAGGCCACAAAGAGGTACTCGGCGTCGCCGGTCATGATCTCTTCGTACATCACCTCGTTTTGTTCCATCATCCGGTATTTCTCCTGGAGTTTGAGGTTCACCTTTTCCTGTCCTGCCGGATCGAGGTCGAGCGATGTGATGATGTTGTGGTTACGTGTTTTCGGCCGGCCGGTCGATGCCCAGGGGCATGCGGCGATTACCTCTTCGTCGGTACGACGCGGGATCGGGTCGAAGAGCTCGACCTTTTCCATCATCTGTCCGATGGCGCCGTCGGAAAGGATCATGACCGGGGTGCGGTATTGGAACGCTTTATCGAAGGCGAGTTTCACGTGGTCGCTCATCTCCTGGACCGAAGCGGGGGCATATACGATCATCTTGTAATCGCCGTGCCCGCCACCCTTGACCGCCTGGAAATAGTCGGCCTGCGAAGGCTGGATGGTGCCAAGTCCGGGGCCGCCGCGAACAACATTGACCACGACGGCAGGCAACTCTGCGCCCGCCATATAGCTGATGCCTTCCTGCATGAGGCTGATACCCGGACTGGAAGAGGAGGTCATGACCTTTTTTCCGGTTCCGGCTCCGCCATACAGCATGTTGATGGAAGCCACTTCGCTTTCAGCCTGAAGAACCACCATGCCAGTCCGCTCGTGTGGTTTCTCTGCCATGAGGTATTCCATAACCTCCGACTGGGGCGTGATCGGGTATCCGAAATAACCATCGCAACCCGCGCGGATCGCGGCTTCAGCGATGGCTTCGTTGCCCTTCATTAATCTAAGTTCACCCATTGAATATGATTTTTTGATTTTAGTATCTCTTAAACTTTGGCCCGGTAGACGGTAATGACGCCGTCGGGGCAGACTACGGCGCAGTTGGTGCAACCTGTGCAGTCGTTGTTCACTTTCGTTGCGAAATGATATCCTTTACTGTTCACTTCCTTCGACATAGCGATCACAGTGAAGGGGCAGGCGGCAATGCAGACTTCACAACCCTTACACCGTTCGGTATTGATCACGATATCACCAATAATTTTAGCCATATGACAGAGGTTGAATTGTTAACGGTTTCACACCAGCGAAATTAGTAAAAATCCTTTGAACCGCCGGTCTGTGATTCGCTGTTATTTTCCGTCAAATGTCTAATTTAGAATTGATTTAATTTGAAAAACAGGCGTCAACCGTTGGCTGTCATGGGCGAACGGCATTTTGCCGCGGCCGGTGGCAATCCGAAAATAGGATCCGGAGGTTGCCGGGGGGAGGTAAAAGTTCATGACCGGTTTTACCGGTTGAGGGACAGTCGGGTCGATGATGCGGTAACAGGGAGAAACTATGATAAAAATGAGTTCAGGAGCTTAAGAAACCGGAATAAAGTCGTATATTTGTACATCATGAACATAAAAGGTGAAATGCCACGTACGAAGTCTGATGTGTGAAATGCGTAGTGCGATTCGGCGGGTTCGTGATTCCCATTAAAACCTTTTCTTATCTAAGAGTAGCCTAAGACTTGTCTAAGTCTTGTCTAAGACTACGTCCTGTACGTAACCGTGATCCATCCTTATCCTATGCTGTCCTATACTTGTGTCCTGTACTGAAAAAACTATACAGTTAAAAGGGTTTATACTGAAATGACTATACATGTTTGTACGATACTGAAAAAATATATTTGAAATACTTTATTATGTTCGATATTACTTCCTATATTTGCTATAACAAAAATTAATAAGACCAACATCCTGCTATTGATTATTCGCCTATTTACATTTCCGCCCATGTATAAGAGCAACAGATCATTCGCCTGACACCACCGGTGAATTTCGTATAGGAGAAAAGATATGGGTGTATAACTGAGTTATGCCTAATTGTAAGACCGACCGACAAGACAAATAATGTTAGACAATTTACAAATACAAAAAGAACATGTTGAGTTTTATGGGACTAGCGATATTCCATTGAACAAGGACAGCTTTTTACTTAGTGACCAATGGTTGGACAAAATTGAGCAACAATGGACTGAATTTCTTTCCCCGGAATGCGACTATGATAAATGGATACATCCTAATGGACTTATGGATCACATTCCTTGTCATATTTCATCAGTTAATGACTCGCATCTGAACATAACACTTCTACTAGACAGAAGTTCACGCTTCCATACAATTTCAAAAACATTACCGAATCAATTTTTTAGGACAGCTTTTAAAATATTCACTTCTGAAAAAAGACCTTATATCATAGTCGACCAAAGTTGGTTCAACAACCTTAGAAATAGCATTTATTCTGCTTATGTTTTAATCGACTTCGTGGGAATAAGAAATCTACTAAATCAATATGGAGAATTTCCATCCGATAAGTTAAATTCTATCAAAGCAATTGTAGACAAGTTCTGCGAACAGAATAAAGATCTGACATTTCTAACTTGCGCTGACAACATCGTAATAAAATCAGGTTGGGAATTTGATTCTAATAATTCAATATACCAACCCGAAAAGCTTGTGAAGATTGTTCATCAGTTAATGTTAGAAATGGAGAACGAGACACAGATAAAATCGTATGCTATTTTGACTCAAGGTGCAAATTATGTTGACGAGAAGAGTTTAACTCAAACGACAACGCCAAAAAATCATTTTTTCATAAGCAGTATCTCTGTCCCATTTATTGAAGCATTTGATATAGATTCTGATGTAAGAAAGAGAATTAAGAATAAGGAAATCGATAAAATGCCATTTTACATTGAACAAAGTTTTTACATTTCGACAAAAAGAAAACATTATAGTTCTAAGGAGCCAACTTGGTTTAAACAGTTTGAATTTGAGAGCGAAAAACTGAAAGCTAAATTGTCATATTCGGCTTTGACATTTGAGAATATTTGCGATCTGATAGATATGACCGAATGAAAACAACTAGGCATAACAACACCTACACGCAAGGCGGGGTTCCGAGTTCCGCAGACACATTTGTGGGTTTAGGAAGTTCAGTGCTCCGCATAAACTTCAGTGGTAATTTGCCCGCCCTGCGTGTAGCTGCCACACGTTAGCGCACATTCCTCAGATTTCATATTCGAATTGATATGATCAAATTTTTAAACGTATTACTATTCTTGTTCCCGTTAACTATTTTTGCTCAGGAACAATGGTATAAAACTTCGCCGCAGGATTATAGTTGGATGCTTGTTGGAAATACAAGCATTTCGTCAGGTGCGGCAGTATATACAAGTTTAGCATTCAGCCCTTCAGGTGAACCTTATGTTGCTTTTCAGGATTATGGGAATTCCCTTAAAGCGACTGTAATGAAATTTGATGGCAATACCTGGAATAATATAGGGTTAGACGGTTGTTCTGCAGGAACAGCAGAGTGGACCAGCCTGGCTTTTAGCCCATTGGGTGAGCCCTACGTTGCTTTTTGTGACTGTGTTAATTCCTTTGGCCCAACTGTTATGAAATTTGATGGAACAAATTGGGTCTTGGTAGGCCCTCCCGGGTTTGCCGAAGGTCCAATATGGTTTGTCAGCCTGGCTTTTCACCCCTCCGGCCAGCCTTATATAGCTTATAGTGGAATGGCCTGGGAAGGAAAAGGAGTCGTAATGAAATTTGATGGTACCGATTGGATTAATGTTGGTGATTCAGGGTTTGCTTTTGGGGAAACGCATTACACAAGCCTTGCTTTCAGTCCTTCAGGGCAACCATTTGTTGCTTTCCAGGACTATGAGAATACTGCAAAAGCAACGGTAAAGAAATTTGACGGCTCTGCTTGGGTGAATGTAGGCATGGCAGGTTTTTCACCAGGACCGGCTGATTACACGAACATTGCTTTCAGTCAGTCAGGAGAACCTTATGTGGCATTTCAGAACAAAGGAAACTCGATGAAAGCAACCGTAATGAGGTTTGATGGAACAACCTGGCTAAATGTTGGAATGCCTTTTTTTACTCCTGGGGATGCTTCCGATCTGAGTCTTGCATTCAGTCCTTCAAATGAACCTCATGTGGCTTTCTGTGATCAGGCAAATAACTATAATTCATCTGTCATGAAATTTAATGGTTCTGTCTGGGAATATATTGGATCTCCAGGTTTTTCGGAAGGTGGAAATGCTCACTATTTAAGTCTCGCCTTCAATACATCTGGGAAACCTTATGTTGCTTATGTGAATTTTGATGTGGCACATAAAGCAAAAGTGATGAAATATGATTCCGTCCATGTCGGAATGAATGAACCCAAGCAACCACGACTATCCATCTATCCAAACCCTGCATCAACAACATTAACAATCGACCTTAATAATATGACTAGCAAAAGGAATTTGGTTGAAATATCAGACATCAGAGGAATGAAAATGCTTGAAATTCAAACTTTGCAGAACAAATTCACAGTTAATGTCAACAATTATCCTGTTGGAATCTATTTCATTAAAATGAATACAGATAATTCATTGTATTACGGAAAATTTTGCAAAAATTAAAAAGGATAAGACAACGCGCGCTAACACAGCAACTAAGCCCCATGCTGCATACTACCGGGATTGCCAGCGCAATCCCTAAACCAACGCACGTGGCTTAGCTGCAACGTTAGCGGCTATAAGAAGTTCAGCACAAAGAATCGAACAGAACAAAAATTTTCCTTTCGATTATAATGAAACTATTAAGATTTAAATAAATAAAGATAATAATTATGAATACAAAAAGGTCACTTCAAAATGACAAGATTAATGTAAAGATAAAACTGTCTGCATTGTGGATTGCAGTAATGTTTATCTATGTATATGCGGACATAAAGACTCTTTTTCAACCTGAGATTCCCGAGCAGATTATTTCAGGAGTTGTGGGTGGAATGACTATTAGCCAAGGTTTTTTATTTGCAGCCGCAATATTAATGTCTATTCCACCAATTATGATTATATCAATACTCCGTTAAAAACTCATGCAGCTAACCTCCCAATATTCAAGCACTGCTCATAGAGACACCTGTATTTTTCGCAACTCAGGTCGAGAGCTAACTTTGAAAAAATAAAATCCGTTATAAAC
>JAQWBQ010000076.1 GCA_028706295.1 Bacteroidales bacterium | reverse complement strand
CATCGCGGGATCACCGGAAATGACAAGAGTACGGGAAAAAAGAAACTGAAATCCATAATGAAATTACTTTCGGACGGATCAGGAGCAGGATATCCGGATTTTGATAATTTGATTACCTTTGGTCGTGCTGAATACGCCCGGAAATCATCACAAAACGAAATCAGACGTCATCCGGATCAAACCTAATCACGTATCGATACATGATCCTGTTACCGAATTGTAAAATAAATCTGGGGTTGAATATTCTCAGAAAAAGACCGGATGGATATCACGATATTGAGACGGTCTTCTACCCGGTGCCTTTTCATGATATTTTGGAGATAATTCCGGCTTCCGACGGCAGGTTCGCATTCAGTACATCGGGGTTGATGATCCCGGGCGATATGGAAAAAAACCTGTGTGTCAGGGCCTATCGGTTGTTAAGTTCAGATTTCCCTATCCCGGAAGTTAAAATGCATCTGCATAAGGTGATTCCGATGGGAGCAGGATTGGGCGGAGGTTCCTCCGACGGTGCTTTTACCCTGCTGTTACTGAACCGCTTGTTTGACATGAAGCTGGATGAAAGAACTTTGATGGACTATGCCCGGAAACTCGGGAGTGATTGCCCGTTTTTCATCCGGAACCAGCCGGTATTTGCTTCCGGTCGCGGAGACCTCTTCGAACCATCGCCGGTCAGCCTGGCGGGATGGAACCTGGCGCTGGTTTTTCCCGGTATTCACGCGGGTACATCGGAAGCCTATGCCATGATTACACCGAAGCCCCCTTCCCGGAACCTGAAAAAACTGATGACGGATCCGGTATCCAGGTGGAAGGAATTGCTGACCAATGATTTCGAAACGGTTATGGTTCGTGAATATCCAGTAATAGGCCAAATAAGGGACCAGCTTTACAATCAGGGCGCTGCCTTCGCGGCCATGTCCGGCAGCGGATCCGCGGTGTTCGGACTATTCCGGGAGTCGCCGGTAATTGCAAACCTACCACCAGGTTGTTTTACATCTTCCTGCATCCTTTAACGGAGGTAGCGAAGAAGCGAAATGAATTCAAATCAGGCATTACGCATTGGCCATTTGACGATAGGCAATAGGCAATAGGCAGTAGGCAGTAGGCAATAGGCAGTAGGAAAAAAAACAATAATTAAAAATTTTCACATTCTCAAATCCTCAAATTCTCAAATCGTTTTCCGTTTTCCGCTGGTCTATTTGGGCGCAATTTTCAACAGGAAGAAGGCAATGATACCGAAAATAATGTTCGGGATCCAAACGGCAATCAGGGGTGGGAGGTCGCCAAAAGTAGCAAAGACGGTGAATATCTGCATGAAAAGGATGTAAATGAAGGTCAGCGCAAGCCCGCTTCCCAGGTGAAAACCGATTCCACCGCGTACCTTGCGGCTCGATACCGATACTCCGATCACCGTCAGGATGATTGTGGCAAACGGGAATGCCATGCGTTCATAACCTTTGACCTTGTACTTGATCACGTCGGGATCACCCCGCAATTCTTTCTCTTTGATCTGTTTTCGAAGAGCGAAATAGTTCATGATCTTGACATCTTCAATATCCTCCATGAAATCGGACGGGGTGAAAGGCATCACCGTGTCGAGCTTTGCGCCTTTTTTCAGGGTTTCTTCCATCCCGTTGATCGTGCGGATGTAGTAATTCGAAATGATCCAATGCGACCGGATGCTGTCCCATTCAAGCCGTTCGGCTTTCAATTTGTAGATGAGTTCCTGATCACGAAACTTTTCGACTGAGAACTTCCAGCCCGATCCCGTGTGAATATTAAAATTTTCCAGGTAAATAAATGATCCGGGACTGATCTGTTTGTGTACGTTCTGATCTGTAAATTCACGGGGATCATTGATGTATTTTTTCTCAAACTCGTGCATTCCCCGGTTGGTGTAAGGAATAACGAAGTTGGCCAGGAGAAAGGAAAAAAGCCCCAAGACAACCGCTGAAATAAAATAGGGAAATAATAACCTGCGGAAACTGATCCCGCTGCTGAGAATCGCGATGATCTCAGAATTGGAAGCCATCCGGGAGGTGAAAAAGATGACGGCAATAAAGGTCAGCAGGTAGCTGAAAAGATTCATGAAATAGGGAACGAAATTCACGTAGTAATCAAAGATGATGGCTTTCAGCGGAGCATCATGCCGTAAAAAATCATCGATCTTTTCCGAAATGTCAAACACGATGACGATGAACATCAGCAGAACCATTGTGAAAAAAAAGGTTCCCAGGAATTTCCGGATGATATAGCGGTCGATTGTGCGCATCGGAAGCCGGTTCTAAAGCCTTTGCATGAGTTGTACCACCATCCTTTCTTTCCAGGAAGTGAAGGTTCCTGCGATGATCTGTTTGCGGGCCTCTTTCATCAACCAGATGTAGAAGCCGAGGTTATGCAGGGTTGCGATCATCGCGCTCAGTATTTCTTTCGATATAAACAGATGCCTTAAAAAGGCTTTTGAATATTGAAGATCAGCATAAATTTCCCCTTCTGCTTCGATGGGTGAAAAATCATCCTTCCACTTTTCATTTTTAATGTTGATGATCCCGTTGCGGGTGAAGAGCATGCCGTTGCGCCCGTTCCGGGTTGGCATAACACAGTCGAACATGTCGACTCCCAGTGCAATGCTTTCGAGTATGTTGGCAGGCGTACCGACACCCATTAAATAACGTGGTTTATCTTTTGGAAGTATATCGCAAACCAATCCGGTCATATCGTACATCATCCGCGCCGGCTCCCCGACCGATAGTCCACCGATTGCATTCCCGTCGGCTCCCTGATCCGAGATAAACCGGGCCGACTCCTTTCGCAATTCGGGATAGACACTGCCCTGCACGATCGGAAACAATGCCTGACTGTACCCATGGGGGCAACCCGTCTCGGCGAAGTGTGTTAAACAACGCCTGAGCCAGTGGTGGGTTCTTTTCAATGACTTCCGTGCATAGGATTCATCGCAGGGCCAGGGTGTACATTCGTCAAATGCCATGATGATGTCGGCCCCGAGCTCGCGTTGAATCTCCACTGCTGTTTCAGGAGTAAATGTATGCCGGGATCCGTCGATATGCGACTGAAAGACTACCCCGTTATCCGTGAATTTCCGTATATCCCCCAGAGAGTAAATCTGATAGCCTCCGCTGTCGGTCAGGATTAGCTTGTTCCACCCGTTAAACCGGTGCAATCCGCCGGCCTTTGAAATGATTTCGACGCCGGGACGGAGATAAAGGTGGTAGGTGTTCGAAAGCATGATCTGCGCCCCGATCACCTCGTCAAGGTCCTTGATATGCAAAGCTTTAACGGCTCCGGCAGTTCCCACCGGCATGAAAAAGGGAGATTCCACAGCGCCATGGTCTGTTGTAAGAACGCCGGCCCTCGCAGCGGAATGCTCATCCGAATGTTCTACCTGAAATATCAAGATGAAATCAGTTAAAGTGGCAAAGATAAGGGTTTTCAACCATCCAGCCATTTTATCCACAATAGCGAATGAATTCATCACAGAATGAATATCTTTGTCGACGAATCTTGTCATATTGTTTTAAATGATTGATTTGCTTGTCGATACATCGATAATTCCATTAATTTTACTTGGTCTTTTTTCCCTTTGTTTCCTGATCCAGATGGTCTGGCTCTGGTTTTTCTTCTGGAGACTGGCCCGCAAAAAGCCGGCAGAAACACCGCTGAATCCGGTTCCGGTTTCGGTTGTCATCTGTGCACATAATAAATATTCAAATCTGAAAGAGAACCTTCCCCTGATCCTGGAACAGGAGTACCCCGAATTTGAGGTCCTGGTTGTCGATCATGCTTCCGACGACGATACGCGCTACCTGTGCTCCTATTACAGTGAGAAATACCCGAATTTTAAATTTCTTACGGTCAGTGAGGACCTGAATTTCTTCACGGGTAAAAAATTTCCTCTGTCCATCGGGATCAAATCTGCCAGCTATGATTGGATCCTGTTGACCGATGCCGATTGCCGGCCTGCCGGAAAGGAATGGATCCGTTCGATGATGAACGTCACTCGCCCCGAAACCGGGATTGTACTTGGCTATTCACCGTTTATTAAGGGAAAGGGACTGCTTAACAAACTGATCCGGTTCGACAACGCGGTTAATGCGCTTCATTACCTTTCGTTCGCATTGGCCGGTATTCCTTACATGGGTATCGGAAGGAATTTATCCTACCGTAAGCAGTTGTTCTATGAGAACAATGGTTTCATCGCCCATTACCGGGTTCATTCGGGCGACGATGATCTGTTTATCAATCAGGTTGCGACTTCGGCAAACACCTCAGTTACGGTCGATCCGGACGGGTTTGTCTATGCGCCTGCACAAGAGTCTTTCAATTCCTGGATGCGGATGAAACAACGGTATGCCAACACGGCCCGACTCTACAAATTTTCACACAAGCTCTTGCTCCGGCTCTTTTCCTTCAGTTCCTTCGGCATTGTGGCCCTCTTCATCCTGATGCTGTCGCTGAATTGGTCTGCAATCCCCGTTCTCGCACTGTTTTCAATCCGGCTGATCTGTCAGATCGTAGTGTTTTCGGGCGGATTGAAACGCCTCCGCGATCAGGATCTGGCGCCTTTGGTTCCCCTTTTTGAACTCATCATGTTCTTCGTGAAGACATGGATATTTATCCCGGTAATATTCCGCACTCCCCAAAGATGGAAATAGGCGCAAACCTGACCGAGAAAGCAAAGCAGGACTATCTGTTGGTCCGACAGGCGCTTGAAAGCGGTGATCAGCAAGCCTATGCCTCGCTTCTGAATAAATATCGGGACACCCTGTATTTCATGATGCTTAAAATGACAGGTAATCCTTCCGATGCCGACGATCTTACCATCGAAGCCTTCGGGAAGGCATTTAAGAATCTTGCCCAATATACTCCCGATTTTGCTTTCAGTACCTGGCTGTTCAAGATTGCTGCCAATAACTGCATCGATTTTTTAAGAAAGAATAAACGCCTTCAGTTCACCGACAATCTGTTCGATGATGAAGAATCGAATGATGCTCCTACAAATATTCCTGCCGACACCCTGGACCCGGAGGAGCAGGTGATCGAAAAGCAAAAAATCCAGTTGGTCAGGGAGGTGGTGACCAAATTAAAGCCACACTACCGGCAATTGGTTGAGCTGCGGTACTTTAAAGAGTGGTCGTATGAGGAAATCGCGACAGAACTCGATTTGCCGCTTGGAACCGTGAAAGCGCAGTTGTTCAGGGCCAGGGATTTTCTCTTCCAGATCCTCCAAAATTCACAGGAAAAAATCTGATATTTTGATTAATTTTGCCTGGTCCCTCGCTGCTGAAGGAACCGGCGATCGCGGATACCTGAAGTTTTATTCCTTAACAATTCGTACAAAAATCAAATAGTTCCTTTTTATAGGTTAATATTCCACCATTGAAAGAGATCAGGTTTATGAACAGCAGTGACTTTAAAAATACCATCCTGGCCGGCATACCGGAAATGCTGCCGCCTCCTCGTCCGTATGATCCGGAGGTGAACCATGCACCCGTGCGGAAAGAGATTCTTTCGGGGTCTGAAAAACAACTTGCTCTGCGAAATGCGCTCAGGTACTTCGATTCCCGGCACCATGAAATTCTGGCGCCCGAATTTGCGGCGGAGTTGAAGACCTATGGACGAATTTATATGTACCGGTTCAGGCCGACCTATCCCATGCACGCCCGCCACATCGATGAATACCCGCACCAGTCGCGGCAGGCCGCAGCCATCATGCTGATGATCCAGAACAACCTCAACCCGGCTGTTGCCCAGCATCCGCATGAGCTCATTACCTATGGCGGCAACGGGGCTGTTTTTCAGAACTGGGCCCAGTACCTGCTCACTATGCAGTACCTTGCGCAGATGACCGACCGGCAAACGCTTGTTATGTATTCAGGCCATCCCCTCGGGCTGTTCCCCTCTCATCCTGAAGCACCAAGGGTGGTGGTGACAAACGGAATGATGATCCCAAACTATTCAAAGCCCGATGACTGGGAACGGTTCAATGCACTCGGGGTCACCCAATACGGGCAAATGACTGCCGGTTCGTACATGTACATTGGTCCCCAGGGAATTGTACACGGTACCACCATCACCATCTTAAATGCTGCCCGGAAAGTCTCCTCCGATCCGATCGCCGGAACCCTCTTCGTGACTTCGGGTTTGGGTGGAATGTCGGGCGCACAGGCCAAAGCTGCTGTCATCTCCGGCGCGATCGGTGTCATTGCCGAGATTAACCCGCGGGTTGTGAAAAAGAGATTTGACCAGGGCTGGGTCGACGAAGTTTTTCTGAGCCTGCCCGATCTGTACCAACGAATCCTGACCGCCGTTGGTCGCAAAGAAGCGGTTTCACTGGCCTATCAGGGAAACATTGTCGACCTGTGGGAATACCTGGCCGATAAACAACTGAAGGTCGGGCTGGGATCGGACCAGACTTCGCTCCACAATCCATGGGCAGGCGGGTACTATCCGGCGGGGCTGACCTTTGCCGAATCGAATGAGATGATGGTGAAGGATCCGGTCGGATTTCGCGATGCTGTGCAGGCTTCACTCCGGCGTCAGGTAACGGCCATCCATAAAATGGTGTCGAACGGAATGTATTTCTGGGATTACGGCAATGCTTTCCTGCTGGAAGCCTCCAGGGCCGGCGCCGATGTGGTCGGACCCGATGGTTCTTTCATCTATCCTTCCTATGTTCAGGATATCATGGGCCCCCTCTTCTTTGATTACGGCTTCGGCCCTTTTCGCTGGGTCTGTACCTCGGGGGATCCGCATGATCTGGAAGTAACCGACCAGATCGCAGCCGGAGTACTCGAAGAAATTTCAGCAGGATCGCCTCCCGAGATCAGGTTGCAGATGCGTGATAACATTCATTGGATCAGGGAAGCCGGCAGGAACAGGCTGGTGGTGGGATCCCAGGCGCGGATACTTTATGCCGATTGCGAAGGAAGGACGAAGATAGCCGCCGCATTCAATCAGGCCATCCGGGAGGGAAAGATCACCGCGCCGGTTGTCCTTGGCAGGGATCACCACGATGTTTCAGGTACTGACTCACCGTTTCGTGAGACCTCCAACATTTACGACGGATCTTCCTTCACGGCCGATATGGCAATACAAAATGTAATCGGCGACAGTTTCCGGGGGGCAACCTGGGTTTCCATTCACAACGGGGGAGGAGTCGGATGGGGAGAGGTGATCAATGGCGGATTCGGAATGCTGCTCGACGGCAGTGAACCGGCCGACCGTCGGATTCATTCCATGCTGCACTGGGATGTCAACAACGGTATCGCCCGTCGGGCCTGGGCCCGTAACAAAGAGGCTGTTTTCGCGATCAAGCGGGCGATGAAGGCCGAAGCAGATCTGAGGGTTACATTACCCCATAATGTTGATGACGCCATCATTGCAGGCAGCTTTTAATAAATAACGGCTGATTTATCCGGTATAGTTCAGCGCCCTGTTTCCCGGTTCTCCCGCGACCGGAAGCGAAAAGCGGATAGACCTAGAAATTCTTGGCAGTGAGTACCTGCGTTTTGATGTCGGCAGTATCAACCGGATTGGCAACTTCCTGTTTGATCACCCCGAATTTTTTACTGATCCAGAACAGGGATGATCGGTAAATCTTTCCGGCATCTGTCGATACAGGCTCCGTATAACGGTACCTGTCGCAAAGAAAATCTCCGGCAACGGTATTTACCAGGGTATTTGTATCGAGCAGGGTCACCGTGGTTGTGTCAAGGTTGAGGATACTCGTATAAACCACACCGGGCTTGGCATCAATGGCAAAGGTGACCGGATGGAGGGTGAGGGTTGAATCGTGGTTAATGGTATACCGGTCGGGCGTGACACTCCATTTCAGAACTTTGGAAAGTCCTCCCCAGGCACAGGTCTGGATGACGGTTCCCGTGAAATAGTAATCGGAGGGCATGGCACCGACGTTACGCTGGAGCTGACAAACAGTTCCGTTGTTCATCAGGGTCTCATAGGTCCAGTTGTTTCCCGTTTTCGCGAAACTGAAGTACCTGATTGAATCAGCGGGAACCTGAACGGAAGCCATGCTTCCCGACCAGCTGATGTATTCATCTCCGTAATCGCCGCACTCGTTCCCCGAGATCCGAAGATCGAGGGTCGTTTCATCAAGGAAAACAGCATATCCGCTCAGACTCCAGTTCTGGCATTTCGGATTTTTCGGATCATTGCATTCCACCTTGAAATAAATGGTCCCGGATGCGTACTGAAAAATCCTGAAAACGCTGGTCTCTTTGGCAAAAAGAATTCCGGAAAGGGTATTGCCGCCAGCGTCGGGGTAAATAACCACGAGCCCGGTCTGTTTGAGATACTGGTTGTTTTTAAAGGCAGTGATAACCCCTCTCCAGCTTCCGATAAAATCATTCTGGGTTTTGGTGGAGGGATCAAAGCCGGATTTCTTTTTACAGCCGCCTGATGCGATCATACAAAAGGCACACAGCAGGATGAGGAGGTTGTTTTTCATGGATCAGATCTTGTTACATGCGGGTTTGTAAAGTAATAACGTGGTTTAATCGAAGAATGTATATTCGTATTTCAGAAAATAGTGTCGGCTCAGGGTCCGGCCGCGGCCATCAAAGTTTACTTCCACCTCCTTCAACCGCCCCGCTTCATCGTAGGTTCGGTCGACCGTCATGTACACCGTACCTGTTTCGTCGACCTCTTCTTCCCGGATAACCTGCCCGAGTTCATTTCGGGTCAGCCGGCTTTCACTCTGAACTTCAGTGCGAAAATCGTTCATACTGATCGGTTCTCCCTGACTGTCGAACGACTCCTGGGCAACCATCCGGTCGCCATCCCAGGTGAATGTTTCAATCTGTTCCACCTCGCCTTCTTCTGTTGTTGTAGTCACCCGGATCAGATGATCCGAATCGTCATATTCGTATCTGAGGGTGTCGACAGAACCATCCTGGTAAGTTTTCTCCACATGGTCGATCCTTCCCCGGTCATCCCGGTAATAGTTTTTTTGTTCGGCGAGGATGTCCTGCTCCGGGTAATAGCGTTCGCTGGCCAGGCCTCCCCCGGAGTCATATTCATAAAGATACTCCTCTTCAAATTCCCCTGAATTGCTGTATCTGGTCTCCCGGACCGGATTTCCCGATTCATTGAATTCCGAGTACTGATGCGGGTGCCCTTGCAGATCCAACGCTTCATCATCAACATTTTTTAAAATGTAATCGAACTGGGTAACCGTGACGGTCCGTAATTTTTTATCCATTGATTCGGTGTGATGGTTGAATTTTAAAAATAATGCCATAAATTTACTTCAAAATGTCATAAGTTTAAAAACCAGGCTATGAAAAAGCTTTACATTGTTTCTTTTGTTATGTTAATTGTTGTTATGACTGCATGTAAACACAAGATTAAGGTCACTTATCCTGAAACCAGGAAGGTGGATTCAACGGATACCTATTTCGGGCAGAAAATCGCTGATCCATACCGGTGGTTGGAGAATGATACTTCGGCGCAGACTGCCGCATGGGTTGAAGCGGAGAACAAGGTGACCAACGAATACCTGGCGCAGATCCCGTTTCGGGAGCAAATCCGCAAACGATTGACAAAAATCTGGAACTACCCGAGATTTGGGGTGCCTTTCCGTGAAGGCCCTTACTATTTTTATTTCAAGAACGACGGCCTGCAAAACCAGTCGGTTATGTATGCCCGGAAAGGACTCGAAGGCGAACCCTGGGCGCTGTTTGATCCCAATAAATTGTCGGCCGACGGGACAGTTGCATTGGCCGGAACATCCGTTTCAAAGGACGGGAAGTACCTTGCACTCAGCCTTTCCCGGAGCGGTTCCGATTGGAATGAGATACAGGTAATGGAGATTGAATCGGGGAAGATGCTTGCCGATACGATTAATTGGGTGAAATTCTCCATGATGTCGTGGGAACGGGATGGATTTTATTATAGCCGCTATGATGCGCCCGGGACCGGAACAGCCTTATCGGGAAAAAATGAATTTCACAAGGTCTACTACCACAAGGTTGGAACTCCCCAGAAAGAGGATAAACTGATCTTCCAGAACCTCAAATTTCCGCAACGGAATTATGGAGCTCAGGCCACCGATGACGGGCATTTCCTTATACTTTACGAGTCGGAATCGACAAGCGGGACCGCCCTTTACTTTCGCAACCTGCAAAAAAATCAATCGCAGTTTAAACTTTTAGCCGAAGGATTTGATTATGAATATGAGGTTATCGATAATCTGGGTGATCAGCTCCTGGTTGTTACCAACTACAAGGCGCCGAAAAAGAAGCTGATCCTGATGGATCCGGAAAATCCCGCACCCGAAAAGTGGCAGACTATTGTTCCCGAACGCGACGATGTGTTGGAATCGGTAAGCCTGTCGGGCGACTACCTGGTAACCATTTACATGCAGAATGCTTCGTCGAAGGCATTTATTTATGAAACCAATGGGAAATTTCTCCATGAGATGAACCTTCCCGGAATCGGAACCCTGTCGGGATTTAAAGGGAAAAAAGGTGACGATGTGGCCTTTTATGGTTTTACATCATTTACTTACCCGATGACAATTTTCAAGTATGATGTTTACCACAACAACTCCTCCGTGTACAACAGTCCCGAGATCGATTTTGATGCGACAAAATATGAAGTCAGACAGCTCTTTTACCTGAGTAAGGATAATACGACGATCCCGATGTTCGTCGTGCATAAAAAGGGAGTCGAACTGGATGGATCCAATCCGGTGCTGCTATATGGTTATGGGGGATTCAACGTCAGCCTTACCCCAAGCTTCAGCCTGAGCAGGTTGATCTTTCTTGAGAACGGCGGTATTTATGTTATTGCCAACATCCGGGGTGGCGGCGAATATGGTGAGGAGTGGCACAAAGCAGGGACTAAAGAGCGTAAGCAAAATGTTTTTGATGATTTTATTGCAGCAGCAGAGTACCTCATCAAAGAGAAATACACATCTTCCGACCGCCTCGCCATCATGGGCGGTTCCAACGGGGGATTGCTGGTTGGCGCCTGTATGACCCAACGGCCCGATCTGTTCAAGGTTGCCATACCGCAGGTGGGTGTTATGGATATGCTCCGGTACCATAAGTTCACCATCGGATGGGCATGGGCCAGTGATTACGGAACCAGCGATACGAAAGAGGGTTTCGATTATCTGATCAAGTATTCGCCGCTGCACAATATCAAGGACAGCGTGAGTTATCCGGCTACCCTTGCATTTACGGCAGACCATGACGACCGGGTTGTCCCGGCGCATACCTTTAAGTTTATCGCAACCATGCAGGAAAAAAACCGGGGTGACAATCCAATCCTGGTCCGTATCGAAACCAAAGCCGGCCATGGCGCCGGCAAGCCCACAGCCAAAATGATCGATGAAATGACCGACCTGTGGTCCTTCGTTATGTTCAATCTGGGAATGTCCTTCTCCGAAAAATAGGAGATATCCGCTTTAAATCTGTTCCCGGGAAGGGTGGTTTATAATCTTACCTTTTCCTGTGTCGTTATCCTTATGCCGGCTGGTTTTCATCAATGCCTGAAGTGATAGATCCTGGCGCGGATGTGATTTATACAACATTCAGCATCATGCTAAAAAAATAGAAGCATGTAAAAGTAAGGGCGAAATGCTGAATTATTTTTTAAGGTAAGCAACTAAATTTGCCCTTACAAAGTCTTATTTCTACTCCTCCGGCAAAAAAAGTTATCAACAATCCCTTTACTTTTTTGCTTTTCTTGGATTAACCTTCAGATTTCATGCACATGAGGATTCGTTATTCTGATGAAGTGAGCATTGAGGAACTCCGAAAGCGGAACAGGAATGTCATTGAATACCTCTACCAGGAATTTTATCCTGTTGTACGTAATCTGGTCAGGAAAAACTCAGGTAATAATCATGATGTGCAGGACCTTATTCAGGATGCTATGGTGGTGTTGTATGCCCGTTGCTGTGAACCGCAGTTCATCCTCAAGTGTGCCCTGAAGACCTATTTTGTCGCTATTTGCAAAAACCTTTGGCTGCAACGTCTCGAACGCAAGTTCCGGCTCCTGTACCAGGCCGATCTGGAAGTCAATGATTCAGAGGCATCTTACAACCGGAATGAACAACATGAAAATGAAGTCATGCTTGAAAAAAAGAGGTTAATGTATAAGAACCTCCGATTATTACCCGCTGATTGCCAGAAACTTTTACTTCTGTACATGGTTAGAACACCGTATGCGGAAATTGCCCGTGTCATGAATGTCAAGGATGAAATTTATGTGAAAACCAGAAAGTACACCTGTAAAAACTTGTTGAGAAAAAAAATGATGAATGATCCTGAATGTCATCAAATATTTGATTATGAATAAAAAAGAAATATCAAGCGATTGGATTGACCGGTACAACGAAGGCTTACTGAACAGCGACGAACTTGACCAGTTTCAGGCGCAACTGAAGATCAGTCCGCTTTTACGTGCAGAGACCAGGATTGACGCCGAATTGGATATTTTTCTTTCAGACGTGAATATGATTGAATTCATGGATAAAGTCAGGGATGTTGTCAACCGGAAGAAATCTCCGTATAATTACCGGCAAGCTTTACTCATTGCCGCTTCCATATTGTCATTCCTGGTGATCAGCGGTCTGCTGCACTATTTTGAAGCCAATCGCGACAAGGAGATCCTGCTGATAAATCCGGAAGCCTCGGTACTCTTTTCAGACGAATCGCAAAAACAGTTCTCCCCCGACTTCAATCGATTGTCGGTACCCATTGCCCCGATGACTCCGGTGTCGCGCCGAATGTTGTCGAAACGGCAACTCCTGGCGCATTGTTATACACC
Source organism: Bacteroidales bacterium (assembly GCA_028706295.1). Lineage (GTDB taxonomy): Bacteria > Bacteroidota > Bacteroidia > Bacteroidales > FEN-979 > CAIVAT01. Next base: position 3,531 of record JAQWBQ010000076.1, on the reverse strand, counting down.
GCTACCCGAGTATGAAATTCTAACTGGTGCTGTGACCCGTGGTTACGGCCTGGTGGTGGTATCACCTTCTTCGGGTTTTAAAATTTCACGGGGCAGCGTGGTTAAATTTGAATGGATGGAACTGTCGATCAGGCCTTCTGTTACCATTGTCATCGTAAACAACAAGGGGCATCAGGTACAGGAAGTACCCTGTATAAATGGTACGACCTATTCCCTCCAGACAAAAGGATTACCCCCCGGCCTTTATTACTGGAAGATTCTTGACCATGATACGATGGTCATGATCGGAAAACTAATCATCATATAAGACAGCCATATGAACTTCATTAAAATTCAGCTCATCGTTATTCTGACCGGCATTTCATGCATTGTCGACACGGAACTTGCCTGCGGCCAGTGGATTCGGAATGCAGGCCCCATGAACGAAGGGACAGGGTGCTACACCGCAACGGAAGCCGTCAGTTCGGATCAGGGTGTATGGATAGGAGGCCCGCGTTGTTGCAAAGACCGGCCATACGGTTCCGACACGGTTTCATCTTTCATTGATTCCCGGTTGTTGAATGCCCAGGATGTGTTGCTTGAGTACAGGCTCTCTGATTCGGTTCTTTTTACAAAAGCCCTGAGTTGCGATTCTGTCTGTTTCACCTCCCAAAAGGTTAGCCATGACTTCTGGCGCTGTCTGGACCTATTCAGAAAAAAGCTGAAAACAGCGGATCCGGGAGACCTGACAATCCCTGCAAAGGTTTTATATTTTTTTCTGATAAGGCCGGTACAGGATTTCGTTTCCGGGAAACGCCGGCTCATAATCATCCCCGACCAAGCGTTTTCAGATATTCCTTTTGAAGCGTTGATACGTGTGGACCGTTCAACCAAACCCACTTTACTCCCCATTCCCTATCTGATTGGCGATTTTGAAGTGGTTTACGCTTTCAACCGCGGATCCCCTGATCTAAATCAAAATGGAGGAATTGCGTGTGACACCGGACCGGTAACCGTCGTGCCTCAGACCTTCATTGGATTCTCACCGGTTTTTTCCGGACAGAGCGGACTGGATTCCCTGCCGGCATCCAAGGCTGAAATAGAGATCATAGGCGACCTGTTTCAACAACAGGGATGGACTTCATGGATGGTCACGGAACAAGTCTCGCTTGAGGAATATTTTAAAACGCTGGCACGGTACGGCAGAATTGTACATCTTGCCACGCATTACATTCCCGGTGATCCGGATCAGGGCGCTCCCGGCTACCTTTTCTGGGATTATGATCCGGCAAAAGGGAATATTTCGAAAAGCAAAGGGATTTTGACACTCAATGAAATCTATGAAATGGACCTTCATGCTGATCTGGTCGTTCTGAATGCCTGTGCTCCGTTTCGTGAAATGGATGATAAACCCGATAATCCCGTTTCACCTGCGCGCCTTTTTCTTAAAGCCGGCGCAAAAAATACCATCTCGACCCTGTGGAATATCTGTGACCGGGTCGCGGAAACCTTTATGATCGATTTTTACCGTTGCATCCTTGCAGGGAGATCGTTCAGCGAATCGTTGCGCGATGTCAAACTTCGACTGATTTCCAAACCCGCAACTTCTTTACCGACTATTTGGGCGCCCTATGTGCTTACCTGCCGGTAGATGCTGCCACCATCATGGCAGGCGACGGCGCTTATCCTTTCACAGCGATGGTCTCAATCTCGATCAATGCTCCCAAGGGTAGTTTTACTACGCCATATGCCGCTCTGGCCGGGGGATTTTCGGGGTAAGAAGCGCCGTAGACTGTATTCATAGCCGAAAAATTATCCATATCGCTCAACAGGCAGGTTGATTTTACGACATCTTTAAAGGTGTATCCTGCATGTTCAAGGATGGCTCCGATATTTTTCATCACCTGGGTGGTTTGTTCGGTTATGCCGCCCGCTACCATTTTACCGGTCTCCGGATCAATCGGGATCTGACCGGAAATAAAAAGCATGCCATTGATTTCAACTGCCTGGCTGTAAGGGCCGATGGCATTCGGTGCGTGGGGGGTGCTGATGATCTTTTTCATGTTATTTCTGATTTATTGATGATCAAATGTTGATAGGAGTATTAATAGGCATAATCGCGGAAATCTTTCTTCTTGTTGAGTTTCAGGTCTTGCAGAATGGACGATTTTACATTGATGGAGAAATTCCAGCTTTGTTGGGCGCCTTTGGGAATCCATCCAAACCGCATCTCCCAGCAATGAAGGTCGCGATAAACATCGATGGAGGTATAGGAAAGCTGGTTGTTCACGAAATCCCAACCTGTGGTCAGCGAAATCTTCCATTTCGGCGTGATATTCAATTGCCCGTTAAAACCGAGGGTCTGGGTGATATTGCCCACCCTTGACTGGCTTGATTGCACCCAGGATTTGGCATAATGAAAATTGTAGTTTATCGAAAAACTCCAGGGAATGTCAAAATCAACATAATAATCGTAATAGTCGATAATGTCCTGTTGCTCCTGTGGGGTTCCCTTATCGGTGGTTTTCTTCTTTTTAACTTTATCTGATGAGAGTGAATAGGATAGTCCGATATCCCAGGTGGTGTTATCGAGCCGGAGCAGCCGGTGATTCGCTTTCCACTCCGAGGTGTTGATTCGCCGGCCCAGCGAGTCACGGGCGTACATATCCCAACTGCTTCCGTACTGGATGGTGAGTCCTTTGATGATGGTGCTCCGGCCGCTCAGGGTCAGCGGACTCCAGTTGAGCGAGTCGCGGGCAATGTCGTACGAGCAACGGATGGAAAAATCATCGATCAGGGGTATTTTTTTTGTTCCGGTAATGGTGTCTTTCCGGTTGCGGACCTTCATTTCAAGATTGTTGCTGATGTTGAAGCTGATCATTCCCGACTGTTGCCCCGGAGGACCGCCATACAACGATTGTTCAAAAATTGAATAGACTCCGGGATTGGTGTTGGTGTCGTTTTCGATATGACGGTAATATCCCCAGCCGGGTGCCCCGAAATTCGGTGTAAATGAAAAGGATACGGATGGGGTGATCATGTGCCGGATGGCCTTGATCGGTCCGGCTTTGATTTGGTACATGCCGTAGAGCCGCGTATTCAGGGAGGATGAAATCACAAAATCAAATGCATTCGAAAATCCGCCAACCGTGCGGGTTTTGTATCCGGGGAGGGTCGTGTCGCCATTATCGACCAGGGTGTCGGACTGATAATATTTCCGGATCGATTGCAGGTACATCCGGTCGGTAATATTGACTGAATTGCTCCAGTTGATAAATTTCAGGATGCGGAACGTACCGTTGATCGGGAAACTATGGCGCATCCCGTTTTGCATGGAGTCGAGCCAGTTACCTTTCATGAAATTTGAATCGACCGTGTTATAACGGTTTTCCAGGTCCATGTTATATTTCATACTGATCAGTTCGTACCAGCGCATTTTCCCGACCGGGTTCTGGCGGCGGAAGGGATAGAACTGGTTCACCGAAAAAGAAACCTGGGGCAGGTTGATGTTGATGGTTTTGTTCAGGGTGTTCTGGCTGTGGTTGAAGTTGA
>JAQWBQ010000136.1 GCA_028706295.1 Bacteroidales bacterium | reverse complement strand
TTTATCACTTTAATGCTGTCGAGCTGAAGGTAAGCCGTGTTGTTCCTTGCGGTGAAGGTAAGATTTATCGCCCCATCCTGGCCATAAGTCATCAGGGCAAAAAGAAAAAGGGTTGCTGATATAATCGAAGTCTTCATTGGTAAATCATTTGTTCATCCTGCTTCAATCGGAAAATTCATAAAAAAATCATCTGAAATTTGTGGCGCCGGAGTCAGGGATAATTCATGCGTCATTTTCACAGTTCCGGGTGCGCCTGAAGATCAATCCGGATCTTTCATGCAACGGACGCTGTAACCGGACCGCTCCGGCTGAGCGCTTCTTATCAATGTGGTAAAATTGTTACGAAGGTCGAATTGCCATTTGAGATCTTCACCCAGTTTCGTCGAACTCCACCAGAATGCCTGTTTTGTGACATATCCGTAATTGCTACAGCCGTAAAAGTCGCGGAAACCTCCTGCAAGCCCTGTAAATCCTAAGAAGTCGGTGCCGCCTCCAAAGTTCTGCCCGAAGTTAAAGGGCGCCCAGCCAAAGGTCGATTTCAGGTTGGTTCCGGCGTCAAAACCACTGAAAGTAGAACCATTAAAAATCGTGTCGCCAATTCCGTATTGGGAATCGGCGATCCCCATCAACACTTCCCATTCATCCCTGGTCGGCACATGCCACCCCGGCGGACAGATTCCCCGGGCGCCTTGCAGGGAGATGTATTGCATCATTTCATCCCATTGGTAAAGCCCTCCGTATTTGGAGCAGCTATCCTCCAGGTCGGAATAACAATATTTCTCCAGGTACCCGTTATCCGTTTGATCGGTACAGATTTCGAGCATGGTTCCCACGTTTAGGTTCTCTTTTAACCAGCACTGGCTGAAGATCTGAACCGTGTTGTACACCTTTCCCATGTAGGTCACCGAGGGGGTACCGGGACACGGGATGTTGTAGGCGTACTGAAAGGTGTACGACCGGTTCTCGGTCGGCGTGTCGAGAATGCCCGATTCCTGCTCAACCAGTTCGCTGTTCTTCAGGGTCGCATTCGAAGGCGCTTTCCCCGGAGCCTTACCCAGGTAATCGAGGCGCGCAACCCCGCTGCCTGTTCCCTCCGTGTGGAGGATCTTGATGCTCCGGCTCAACCCGTTCCATCGCGCGGTAAGGAAACAAAGGGAACCGGCGCCGGTAGTCAGCCGGAATGAATGGGCGCCTTTATCCAACTGGTATTCTCTGTGAAGAAGTTTCCTTCCCTGTAAATCGGTCATCGTGAGGGAGACCGGTCCCGGTTCCGGGATGACCAACGATACCTGGCTTTGGTCGCCGGCCGGATTCGGATAGTTCGGTGACAGGTCGAAGGAAGGATCTTGCTGCATGCTGCCCTGAATTCCGACGGGGAATCCCATGGCATAACCGACAAAGAGGATCGTATCGCGGGTCATCAAATCCAGGGTCATGACGCCGGTAGGGTACACGATGGAGGTTTCACCGCCATGTGTCAGGTTTATCGCCTTAACGCCGGTGAGTTCGACGGGTTGACCGTTATTCTCGGCTTTAAAGGAAAAGGTCAGGGTAAGGGTCTGGGAATGCAATCCCAATGCAATGACCGATAAAAATACGATCAAAAATGTTTTTGGTATATGATGTGAAGGGAACATAAGGGATATATTTACATGTAAGACACGTATTTCTCAATAAGTTGTTTCAAATATAATAAAAAAAACATTGTTTTGTCGGATGCATTACACTGATTTTCAAAAAAGTGTCATGCAGATGAGAAAGACGTTGGCGATTCAAATGCCGCGATGCCTTCATCTTCCTGGCAGCCACGAGGCCCGCGTAGTCTGAACGCGAAAAGTCTACCAAAAAAATTCAGAAATCTTTGTCGGAGTTATTCATAAATATTTTTCATATATTGGAAATCTGGTTTTTGATGAGATTTTAATCATCAGCCGTACTGAATTAGTCACAAAAACAACAATGAAAATGGAAAAACTGATCTCCTGTTGCGGATTGAATTGCGCTTCCTGCGATGCCAGGATAGCCACCCTTGCCAACAATGATGAACTGAGACGGCAGACTGCCGAAAAATGGAAAGTAATGTATAACTCCCCCGGGATCACCCCCGAAATGATTAACTGCACAGGATGCAGGACTGAAGGGGTTAAGATCGTTCACTGGAATGATTGCGCTATCAGGAAGTGCGCAGAATCAAAAGGTTTTTCAACCTGCGGTCAATGCGACAGCCTGCTGTCATGCGAAACCATCAAACCGGTATTACAGTTTGCCCCTGATGCCATTGAAAACCTGAAGCTGGCAAACTGATCATCCCTTCATTGCCTTCGCAGTCTGCCTGACCCCGACGGGGTGGGGTGACCCTGACGGGGTGGCTCCGTGCATCCTGTTCGGTTTTATTTCAACCGGAACGAGCAAAGAAAGGAGAGGTTCCGGTCGGGATTCGATTCCCGGAGAATGGGGAGAAAGAAGTCCGGCCGTGTGCCGGATAGCTGTTGGAACAGGGTATATGCGAACTCGTGTGCCATGATGAGGAACAACTCAGCGGCGGGAATATCGAAGGTTTTACTTAATGATTGGTAGTCGAACAATCCCCTGAGTTTTCGGGTATAGATCTGTTTCAGCGAATCGCACAGCAGGTCGAGCCGGTCCCCATCGTGGTAGGTGAACAACAGGGAAACCCCTGCGGTATCCATCAATCCGTATTTTTTGAAAAACTCCCGGTCGCCTTCAGGTACCGGTTCATTTTGGGTGAGCCGGTAAAACGATGCCGTGGAGGGGAGGCTGAAAAATTCATCAAAAATATTGTAACTCCATGAGATGGCGATCTGGGAGTTGTCGGTAGTCTGATCGTAGTTGGTTCCGCATTGAAAGGGATGGGGCGGATAGATGATCCACGCGATAGAGGGTGGGCCTTCTTCGGTATGGAACTCCGAATTGTACTGGTTCCAAAATGTGTTGTCGATGATGCGCGACCACAGGAAATGAAATACCAATCGGGGATGTTTCCGGAGGTGTTCCCGGAGCGGTCGGATCAGGGAGTCGATAACCGGGGATTGTTCCGGCAGCCGTTTTCGGATCAGGCTACGCATCAACTCCCGCTTTTCACCTGTCACAACGGGAAACAGGAGGGCAATGCGTTCCTTTTCAAGGCTGATGACCTTCCCGTGGCTGAGCTGACCGAGAATTTCGTCGAGGCTGTCGGGCAATTTACTTTTGAGCTCGCTGTATGTGTACCCGGCGATGATGGCATTGATCACCGCCCTGGCCTTCGGGTTCCGGTCGGGAATGCCGATACCTTTGGGAATGTGGTTGACGGGGCAACCGCCGAAATAGACCAGGTTGCTCCAGTAATCGGCCTGGGCAAAATGTTTCACCGGGAAACCAGTCAGGAGAAGGATTACCAGGAATTTCATAATGGAGACCCCGACGGGGTTCCACCACCCCGACGGGGTAGGAAAGGATGATCTTGAAATCATTCTCCGATTCCTATTGAATGACGATCTTTTTGATGATGCGTTCTCCACCCGTCCGGATCTCGGCAAAGTAAAGACCGGGTTCCAGGCTGGCTCCGGCAAGTGAGAAGGGAAGAACCTGGCTTTTGGTCCCCGCCACCTCGAGCCGGTACACTTCAACGCCATCAAGGTTCCGCAAAATAAGTTCAACCGGTCCGTCGGCCAGTGGATCCACGAGGATCCGTACCTGGGATTTGGTTCCCGGGTTGGAGCAGACTACGGTTCTGACAGCAGGATTTCCGCCCGGGCCGGGGTCTTCGGCTACTTTGGGCGTTGTGAATTTCCAGATGGGCGACCAGATCAGCTCATGGTTCGCATCGTAAGCCCGCACCGACCAGTAATAGGTGACTCCGGGCTCCGGCCTGAAGTCGGTCACGCTGACCTCCGTGGCATCTC
>JAQWBQ010000135.1 GCA_028706295.1 Bacteroidales bacterium | reverse complement strand
TTACCACACAATGATCCGAACGGTCCGGTTGTGACCATTTCCCGGGAGTTTGGATGTCCGTCGAAGCTGGTTGCACAGAAACTGACAGAAAGCCTGAATAAAGTACCGGGCTCCGGGATCCCTTACCCCTGGCAATACATCAACAAGGAGATTGTGGAAACCATGGCCACAGAACTCGATTTGAAAACGGTTGAGGTCAACTATCTGTTAAGTTCAGGGAGAAAGGGAGTTCTGGAAGATATTATGGCATCGTTTTCACCTTTATATATCAGTGATCACCGCATCAGGAAAACGATCACCAAAGTGGTCAGGGAGATCGCCTTCCGGGGGCATGTTGTCATCGTAGGAAGGGGAAGTGTCGCGGTTCTTCACCACAGGCCGAACACCTTGCATATACGGTTGCAGGCGCCTCTTGAGTGGCGTATTCCTGAAATATGCAAATTGCGCAATGTCGGAGAATCTGAAGCCGTGAAGCTTGCGCGCGAAATGGATAAAAAACGCACGATGCTGATCGAATTGCTATACGGGGAAGCTTATGATCCCTATCTTTTCGATATCTCACTAAACTGTCAGACCCTTTCACAGGCGGAGATCGTCCAGACCATCATGGGTTCCATGAGGTCACGGCAGATGATTCCGTAAATTCACGCTCAAACCTAAACTTTTGAATGAAAATCAACGTACTGCTTTTTCTGTCGGGATGGATTATGATCTTTCCGGTGATGACAGGATTTTCCCAATCTTCCGTCGGGGTTGACAACCATGTCAGATGTAGTGAAATCAAGGATGCCTGCCGGTACGCATGGAACGGGTACCTTACCTATGCCCGGGGATACGATGCCCTGAAACCCATCAGCAAAACAGGTAAGAACTGGTACGGCCATTCAATGCTCATGACTCCCGTGGATGCCTACGATACCTTTGTGTTGTTGGGAATGAAAAAGGAGGCCCGGACCGCTAAAAAGATGATTCTGGAAGGACTCAACTTCAATCTGGATCAGGAGGTTCAGGTTTTTGAAGTAACCATCCGGCTTCTGGGCGGTCTCATTTCGGCATATGAGATTTCGGGGTGTGACAGATTTCGTGATTTAGCCGTGGATCTGGGACGCCGTCTTCTTCCGGCATTTCACTCCGAAACCGGTATGCCCTATCGTTTTGTTAACCTCCAAACAGGGAAAACACGCGACCCGCTGAGTAACCCGGCTGAGATCGGTACCTGCCTTTTAGAGTTCGGGAAGCTGACCGGATTTACCGGGGATTCCGTTTTTTACCGGACGGCAAAGAAAGCAGCATTTGAGGTCTTCCGGCGCCGGTCGGACCAGGATCTGGTCGGCACCGTAATCGATGTAAATAGTGGTGAATGGATCAACAAAGAGAGTCAGATCGGAGCCCGGATCGATTCCTATTACGAATATCTTTACAAAGCCTGGTTGTTATTTGGCGACGAAGATTGCCGAAGAGCCTGGGAAATCCACAACCGTGCCATCAAGGCACATCTGTTGACCCGGGTATCGTCGGGGTGTTACTTTACAAGGGTGGATATGCGATCGGGTCGGGAGACCGCTCCGCTTTACGGGGCGTTGGATGCCTTTTATGCCGGGATTCTTGCATTGTCGGGGGATACGGTGACTGCCGCCGGCATTCAACAGGGAAACTACGCAATGTGGACCAAATTCCAGACAGAACCCGAGGAATTCAATTTCAGAACCGATTCGATAACCGATCCGGCTTATCCCCTGCGTCCTGAAAATATTGAGAGTTGTTTTTACCTGTTCCGGATGACCGGGAACGTCAAATACCGGGAAATGGGGGCACGGATGATCGGCGATATTCTGACAAAATGCAAAACCGATGCCGGTTATGCTGCCGTGAAAGATGTGAGAACGATGACATTGACCGATTCGATGGAGAGTTTTTTTCTTGCCGAGACCCTGAAATATGCATTCCTCCTGTTTGCCCCCGGCGAAAATCCTGATCTGAAAAAGTTCGTTTTCAATACCGAAGCCCATCCATTCAGGATCGTGCGAAACGATTGACCTTAAAGGTCTCCGCTACCGGTAAACACAAAATACACTGATATTCCTTTCATTTTCACCAGCTCCCCCATAACAGGCGTTTGTCATTGTGACGGCTTTTCCCTATCTTTGCCCGATAATCTACCAGTTTGACATTTCACGATTTCGGTTTTGAAGCGCGTTTGATTGAAGGAATTGAGGCGCTCGGGTACAAACAGGCGACTCCCATCCAGGAGCAAGCCATACCGGTTATTTTAAAGGGACAGGATCTGATAGGGGCCGCGCAGACCGGAACCGGAAAGACCGCTGCCTTTCTGCTTCCGGTGATCCAGCAGGTTCTTTCCATTCCGCATGATAATAGGATAAAGGCACTTGTCATTGTTCCCACGCGGGAGCTGGCCATGCAGATCGATCAGCAGATGGAGGGACTTTCCTACTTTACCCCGGTCAGTTCCATCCCGGTGTACGGAGGAACCGACGGAGCCTCATTTTCGCGGGAAAAGCAGGCGCTTATGAATGGTGCGGATATGGTAATCTGTACGCCGGGGCGGATGATCGCCCATCTCAACATGGGTTATGTGAACTTCGGAAGTTTGCGATACCTGATCCTGGATGAGGCCGACCGGATGCTCGATATGGGTTTTCATGAAGATATCATGAAGATCATATCCCACATTCCCGCTGACCGTCAGACCCTGATGTTCGCAGCCACCATGCCGGTGGAAATCCGGGAACTTGCCCGGAAAATACTGCGGGATCCGGTTGAAATCAACATCGCGGTTTCAAAACCGGCAGACAACATTCTGCAACTGGCCTACAGTGTTTATGAAACTCAAAAGATTGCCCTTGCCGAATATCTTTTAAAAGATCTGAAAGGCAGGTCCGTGCTGATATTCTGCTCCACCAAGAGTGCAACAAAACAACTGACCGCTGCCTTAAAAAGACTCCGCCTGAATGCCGAAGAGATCCACTCGGATCTGGATCAGCCGGCACGGGAGGCTGTGCTGATGAAATTCAGAAACAAAGCGCTGGATATCCTGGTTGCCACCGATATTGTATCGAGAGGGATTGATATCGACGATATCGACCTGGTACTGAATTATGATGTGCCCAACGAAGGCGAAGATTACATTCACCGGATCGGCCGGACCGCCCGGGCGAGTTCCAGGGGCGCTGCCATAACGCTTATCAGTGAAAAGGACCAGCGGAAATTCGCGGTGATCGAACAGTTGCTCGGAAAACCCGTTCACAAAGGGACTTTGCCCCTCTTCCTTGGAACCGGACCGGTCTTTAATCCGAAAAATAAAACCGGAAAAAGCTACCGGGGCAAAAAAAAACAGGGAAAATGAAAACCGGTTTTTAAAAAGATTTTGTTTTACTATGGTTTTTTATTCATATCTTTGCACCTATTATTTATTAATTTTAATATTTTTATGAAAACTGGAAAAGTAAAATTCTTTAATGAGTCAAAAGGATTTGGATTTATTATGGACTCGGAAACAGGCAAGGAATATTTCGTTCACGCCTCTGGTTTAATCGACCGCATCAAGGAAAACGACGAAGTTACCTATGATCTTACCGAGGGAAGAAAAGGATTAAATGCTGTAAATGTTAAACTGGTATAGGCTTAACCACAAAGGATTTTAATCTTACAGTGAGGGTGACTCAAAATTGAGTCGCCCTTTTTTTTACCCCTCCGGATTACCGGTTTTCCAGCGAGCTTCCAGAATCCGGTAAGGGTACTTGGTTATAAGCTGGTGCGCATTGGGACAGGAGGTCCGATGAATCTTGATTCCCTGGGTGATGCTGACAAAAGCAAAAATATTGGTTCCGGGAACAGGGTCGCAGCAGCGGGCAAACTGGTAATGCAACGACTTGATAGCGGGATCGATGATCACGAAGTCCTCTTTCCCGGCCCTGATTTCCGAAACACTCTCAGCAAATGAAGGTTCGGGCGTCGGAACAGC
>JAQWBQ010000075.1 GCA_028706295.1 Bacteroidales bacterium | reverse complement strand
CAGATCCACACTGTTAAGCCAGAAAAAAACCAATGTCACAAAATACCCTTGTTGCTGTGCTTCTTTGATCAGAGTGATAAAGTGTCGTGGAGATAATGTGGTTTCAAATGAAAAGTCGCCATGAGATTTGATCAACTCATGGATTCTTGCTAACATCATCTTTCCTGCAATTATGGCCACTTTTTCCGGTTGGAATGGAGACAGGCCTCTAGCAATTTCATCCGCATTGACAAACTCTTTGCAATTAAGCATTTCCGGTAATATTGTATAAGAAGCGGTAGTTTTTCCAGCTCCATTACAACCCGCTATAATATACAAATTGGGCATGTGAAGGTTTTCTCAATCGGTGATTACTCCTGCAAAGGTAAGGTTAAATGTATTTCTGTCGAAAATACAAATTTCTAATCCCGCAAACACCTTACCGGAAAGGCATCGGCTTTCAGGGCCGGATACGACGACACCGAGAAGTTGATGCCGTTCATGCCGTGCGACCAGGCGCGGGTGGCGTCGACCGGGGTGGATGACCAGAAAAGGACAGCGAAGCCGGCAAAGCTCCAGATGGTATTTTGATACAGCGCCCCGTCGGGGTCGGCTTTGAATCCATTCAAAAAAGGATCCATCAGCGCTTCGCCGGCCCGGCTTTGCCCGTCGTAGTAGTCCAACAGAATGTTCCAGTCGCTTTCGGAGGGGACATGCCAGCCGGGCGGGCAAAGACCCTGGCTGCCGGGAGCGGATTCGTAACGCATGAGTTCGTCCCACTGGTAAAGGGACAATTGACAATTGACAATGGACAATGGACTATTATATTTTTCAGGGATGCAATTATCTGTTTGGGGATTTGTGGATGGAATAGGTAAACCATACGCAAGATTCTTCTGCATCCAGCAATGCGAGCCGATTTGCACGGTGGAGTAAACCTTCCCATCCCTGATATCCGCAAGATCGGACCCGCAGGAAAAAAACGATTGACTGATTGATTGAATGACTGATTGACTGATTGAAGAACAGCCGTATGCGTTGGTGTAGGTGTAGGTGATGGCGTGGGTTCCGGGGCCGGCTATTGATGGTGTGAAGATCGCAGTGGCAGAGTTGACGCCCGGGCCGGAGTAGGTTCCGCCAAGGGGTAATCCTCCTTTGAGCCGGAAGGGTTTTGCGTTAACGGTGGTGATGGTGTCGAAACAGGCGGTAAAAGAGACTTCGGCCGAAGGGATGACAGTTACCGACACCGGGTTACTGGTGGCGGGGTTGCCGGTAACACAATTGACAATGGACGATTGACAATGGACAATGAATTGATCACCGTTGACCGGGATGTAACTGAATGTTGGACTGTTGCTTCCGGCGTTGATCCCGTTGACCATCCACTGAAATACAGGATTTGAGCCGCCATTGACAGGAGTGGCCGTGAAGATGACCGGCGTGCCGGCGCAAACGGGGTTGATCGAGGTTGAAATGCTGACGCTGACGGGCAGCAGCGGATTAACCGTCATCGTAACGATGTTGGAGGTGGCCGGATTGCCGGAAACACAATTGACAAGGGACGATTGACAATGGACTATGATTTGATCGCCGTTGACCGGGATATAACTGAATGTTGGACTATTGCTTCCCGAGTTGATGCCATTAACCATCCACTGAAACACGGGATTTGAACCACCATTGACAGGAGTGGCCGTGAAGGTGACCGGCGTACCGGCACACACCGGGTTTGCCGAGGCTGAAATGCCAACGCTAACCGGAAGCAGCGGGGTCGTTATCATGACAATCGTGTTCGAGACGGCGGGATTGTTCGAGGTACAGATGGTGTTGGAGGAGGTGACCACACAAACCACCTGATCACCGTTAGCAGGAATGTAACTGAACGTAGGACTATTGTTTCCCGTGTTGATGCCGTTTACCATCCATTGAAACACGGGATTTGAACCTCCGTTGACAGGAGTGGCCGTGAAGGTGACCGGGGTACCGTCGCAAACGGGATTGACAGAGGCTGAAATGGCCACACTCACGGCTTCGCCGGGATTCACGGTGACGGGGAAGGTGACGGTGGTACCGGTACAGCTTCCTGCCACCGGGGTGATCAAATAAGTTACCACCCCCGGAGAGGCGCCCTGATTGGTCAACACCTGGTCGATCGTGGTTCCCGAGCCGGGGGCAAAACCGCTGACCGTGCCCGATGTAAGCGAAGCGGTCCAGTAACAGGTGGTACCGGTTACCGTCGCTGAGAGGGCAATGGCGGTCGATTCGCCCGAGCAGATGGTTTTTGCCAGGGGATCGTTGGTGATGACGGGCGGTTCGGTTACCGACAGTTGAACTGTATCCCGGCCGGCGCAGCCCGATGGTCCGGTAACGGCCACTTCATACACCCCGGCAACCGAGGTGGTAAGGGTTTGGGTGGCGCCCACCACGACGCCCGACGGAAGCGCGCTCCAGAGGTAGGAACAACCGGTGCAGGATCCCGCGTCGAAGGTAACGCTCACGCCGGTACAATTCGACCGGTCGGGACCGGCGCTGGGTTGCGGTGAAGGCAGGATGGTTACCGGCACGCGCGAGGTATCGGTGCGGTTGTCGTTGTGCCGTACATACAGCGTTACGGTATAGGTTCCGGGGGCGGCATAGGTGTGCGAAGGAGCGGCAATTGAAGAGGTGTTGGCTGTACCCGAGGCCGGATCGCCAAAGTTCCAGAGGGTGGTGTCGGCCGGGGGCCAGATGTCGGCCGAAAAGCTTACCGGGGCGCCCTGACACCGGCCGTTGGGATGAATATATGCCTTGTAACGCTGGAGGAATTGGGGCAGGCCTAACATACATGAGGCTGAACTGATAAGTTGAAAACCGGCGCTATCAAAACCACATGCATTCCCGTGTGAGGATGGATAGTGGATTACATTCAAAGAATTATATGATCCTCTGCATCCATAAATTTTACCATCAGGAGCTGATTGTAAACAACCATCTGTTGCATCAGTTCCAATTATAACTTCACTTTGCATGAATAGCGCAGAATCTTCTTTAGAAGCGTCATATTGATAAAACTGGTATGAGAAATCTGTTCTTGATTCAGAATCAACTGATGTTCTTCCACAGATGTATAAATATTTCGAGTCAATCGAAAATTCCGGGAAACATGCGATATTAGATGATCCGGTCATTTCTTGTTTTGGCCTGAAAGTAAACAATGGTGTTACCATACCCGTTGAGCAGTCATAATTACAGTACTCAGCTATTGAATCTCCAGTATAAACTAATTTTGTTCCATCTCTTGAAATCTTTATTTCACCTCCTTGAGCTCCCCCGCCTGTGAATGACAAAATACTCTGGCTTAAAACGGGTGTTGAAGAAATCCCCGAATTACTAACAAGAAAGGAACCATACTGATGTCCTTCATTCGAGGGAATATTTACTACAATCCAAACATCCTTATTGTTTTTGTGATGAATTCCGGTTAATGAATTACGCGCATTCTCGCCTCCTGAAACCGGTAGGTTTTTCATTCCTGGAATAATATCTCCATAACCATTATTCAACCGCATATCGAAAACTGAATAGTGCAATCCTTTAGGAAACAACATATTTCCAATGGTAAATATGAAATATATACTATCTTCAGTATTGTTTTTTATGGTGAAAACGGGTTGTAATGAATTGGGATCACCCCAAAGTCCGATACTATTCCAAATTATATTTAAATCTCTATCATAAATAAGATCACCGCGAGCGATAAATAATAGTTCTCCTGATGAATCTGAAACACAAGAATTTCTGGTTGAAATTAGAAAAAATGGGGTAATTGGTAAGGTTGATGCGGGTACGGTATTAAAGTTTGCCGTTCCATTTATACCAAAGTACCATCTGTTATTTTCACCTTGAGAAAAGCAACCCAGAGGATGAAACATCCATAAGTTTATACCAAGAATTATTAATATGTAGTATATCTTCATGTAATGTGACAACTCATATAGGAAATAATATCCGCCGGGTTGCTTTGAATAGGTTATGAGCAAACAAAGTTATTGTAAATCGCCATTTCCAATGAAACCACCTGCGCTATAAAAATCTGAAGAATTAAGCATAACAGAATAATCATCACCTTCGGCGATATACGGAATTGCAGGTGGATATGAATCATCCCTGACTAATCTGAATCTGACTCTGAAGATTTTCGATTCAATATCAGTTGGAATGCCGGCAGTAAAACTGACCATCCACGTATTGTTAGGATACAGAGAATAGGCCTGATTCGTAAATTGTGAGCCTCCCGAATTTATGGTGTACTGATCCTGATTCTGAGTGTTCTCAACGTACATTATCAGAACATAATAATATTCACCCGGTTGTGCTTGGGGACCTTGGTCATTCAGTTTGATGTACATGTTTTGTGCTTGAATCGAAATGGAATATATTGTAAGCAAAATAACTACGATTAACGATCCAAATATTTGTTTTGTCTTCATAGGAAAAATATTTTAATGAAACATTATTGATAATTGTATGGTGTATTTGTGAACCATTTTCGTTGTTTTTGATGGATATATGTCATTATGTCCCTTACAGCCGTAAATTGGTTGTAAGGGCCATAAATATCTAAGTTATTTTTCCCTATCACTTCTAAGGTTAGCGGTCGTCTGCAAAATGATTCGATGATTCCCCCATGGTGAAAACAGGTTTCATCAATAAATGTGGGTGATTCAGGTAGAGAGAGAGAGAGAGAGAGACGACGCTGATATGTCTGATACAAAGTGTTTTACAAACGTAATGAGGTAAAACTGCATAAACACAGTCAAGACTTTGTATCCCGGAGGGTTATCGATTATCATGGTAAACTGGCCGGATATGTAATATTCTTAAGATATGTTACCGGCTGCGCCTATAAATGTACGAATAAATTAAACAATAACATTACAAAATATATAAAAAATAATTTGATATGTTTGATCAGATCTTCTTTTCCTCAATTCATTATTGATTGCCCCGGAATGCATGTTTTATGGTTGTGAAAGAAAGAAGGTCATCTCTGACGAAGAATAAAAATAAAAACTGTAAAAAACAAGGACGGGTAAGGGTTTACAGTGGCCATCCAGAATACGGATTTGCTCCGGTAAGTGTAGTGAACGAATAACGAACTTTTTTCGTAACTTCGTCTGAAATTTTCAGACATGGAAGGACAAAGTCCGGATTATGCCAACCTTTTGCATCCGCAGGAGGAGATGCTTGAAGTTGCGCGGCAATCAAGCGCCCTGGTAATCGGCGTTCCCAGGGAGGTTTCGGGCCAGGAGAACCGGATTTCGCTGGTCCCCGACGGGGTCGCACTGTTATGCCGGAACGGGCACCAGGTGATGGTGGAACAGGGCGCCGGGATCACGGCACATTTCACCGATCACGAATACAGCGAGGCCGGCGCCCGGATCATGAATTCATCAAAGGAGGTTTTTCAGGCCGATATTGTGCTGAAAGTCGCCCCGCCTTCGCCGGAGGAGATGGAACTGCTGCGCCCCAGGATGACCCTGATCTCTTCGATCCAGGTTACTTTGCAATGCGAAGAATATTTCAGATCCCTGCTTTCCAAAAAGGTCACCGCCCTGGCCTTCGAATTCATCCGCGATCGTACCAAGCAATTGTCCATCATCAGGGCTATGAGCGAGATTGCGGGCTCTACCTCCATCTTTGTCGCAGCCGAATACCTTGCAAATCCGGAATACGGCAGGGGAAAGATGTTCGGCGGGTTTACCGGCATCAATCCTTCCGAGGTAGTCATTATCGGCGCCGGTACCGTGGCTGAATTTGCCGCCCGTTCGGCTATCGGTCTGGGAGCGCAGGTCAAGATTTTTGACAATTCCGTTTACCGGCTCCGGCGCATCCAGAACAACCTTGGAAGAAGGGTCTTCACCTCAATTCTTCATCCCAAGGTGCTGCTCGAATCGATGCGGACGGCCGACGTTCTGATAGGCGCCCTTCATACCCATGAGGGGAGAACCCCCTGTATCATTACCGAAGAGATGATCCGGCAGATGAAGGAGGGTTCGGTAGCGATCGATGTCAGCATCGACCAGGGAGGATGTTTTGAAACGTCCCGCCCGACCACGCACAAATCGCCGGTTTACAAGGTTCACGGGGTAACCCATTACGCGGTGCCCAATATTCCTTCGAAAGTTCCGCATACGGCCTCGCAGGCGCTGAACAACATCATCGTGCCGATTCTGCTTCAGATGGGGTCGGAAGGCGGTATGGAAAACCTTCTGAAAAATGATGCCGGCGTGAGACAGGGTGTTTACAGCTACAACGGCATTCTTACCAACCCGTTCATCAGCCGCCTCTATAACCTGCCTTTTCAGGATATCGGGCTGCTGATGGCGGCTTATCATTGATTGCTTTCATCCGGGAGTATCTGTTATGAAGAAGAGTTGTCGCCTGGTTACGATCGATCGTCCGGTAGTTTTTTGCGGGAACGGCGCACTGAACCATCTCGACCGGTTTCTCGCTTCAAACCGGATGAACCGTGAACAAATCTTCATTCTTACCGACCGGGAAACCCACCGGCACTGTCTTCCCGTTTTGTCATCCGCCTCCCAAACTCTTGAACAGGCGAAACACTTGACGGTCGCGGGCGGAGAGGAGTCGAAGACGCTTGAAACAGCGGCGGGGCTTTGGGAGCAGATGCTCGCTGCCGGCGCCGGCCGGAACAGCCTGCTGATCAATCTGGGAGGCGGCGTTATCAGCGACCTGGGCGGTTTCGTGGCAGCCTGTTTTCAGCGGGGAATCCGGTATGTCAACATACCCACCTCGCTGATCGGCCAGGCAGATGCCTCGATTGGCGGGAAAACGGGGATCAACCTGGGCAGGATCAAAAACCAGATTGGCGCTTTTTGCAACCCTGCCGCGATCTTCATCGATCCGTTATTTTTGTCCGCCCTTCCCAAAAACCACCTGCGATCGGGATGGGCTGAGGCGCTCAAATGCGCGCTGACCGGCGATGAATCCCTGTGGAACCGGCTCGCGAAACATCCTGTTGAAGCGCTGGTTGAGCTTCCGGTAAACGACCGGCTTATTGAACATGTTATCAGCAAAACGGTCGACTATAAGCTTATGCTGGTGAAAAAGGATTTCAGGGAGCGAAACCTGCGAAAAACGCTGAACTTCGGACACACGCTCGGGCATGCTTTTGAAACCCTTTCGATGGAGCGGCAGGGTGAATCGCTGTTGCACGGCGAAGCGGTCGCGGCCGGGATGATCTGCGCCGTTATGCTCTCCCGTTTGAAAACAGGCCTTGTTCCGGCTGAAGGTGACAAAATTATCCGTTATCTTCAGGCAGGGTATGGAAAATTCTCTATCGGAACGACGAATGTGGAGCGGCTCCTTCAGATTGTGGCGCATGACAAGAAACGGCGGAACGGCGCCATCGAATTCACACTTCTGACGCGGCCCGGCAAAGCAAGGATTCAGGTCCCGTGCCGGGAAGAGGAAATCTTACAGACCGTTCGTTTTTATCAGGATTTGTAACTGGAATCCGGGTAAGGATCGGGATAAAGCGCTGTTCCCGGATATCATTTATGAAATAAACAATCGCAACAGGCTTTTCAAACGGTGAATAATCATAAGGGCCATTTTAATTAATGTGAAAAATGAGGAGGAGATGAAATATCCATTGGAACCAGGTTCATGCAAATCACGCATGATAATAATGGATATTCCATTTGACCAATGAGATATAAAATTATTGACAAATGAAAAGCATTACCCTGTCGAAGATGGACAGGTCGCTGCACGGAGTAATTCCATTGCCGGCCTCCAAGAGCATCAGCAACCGGTTGCTGATCATTCAGGAGCTGTGCGGCAAGCCATTCGGGATCTCCAACCTGTCGGAGGCCGACGACACCCTGCTGTTGTCGGGGTTGTTGCGTGAAATGGAGCATGTAAAGCCCGGTAAACAGGTCCTTTCGCTCGACACCGCGAATGCAGGCACTGTGATGCGGTTTCTTACGGCCTTGCTGAGCAGCCGGCCCGGACGGTGGATGCTGACGGGATCCGATCGCATGAAGCAACGTCCGGTTGGTGGGTTGGTCGATGCGTTGATTTCGTTGGGCGCCGTAATCGATTACCTTGGGAAACCGGGTTACCCGCCGTTGCTGGTGAAAGGAACAACGTTAAAGGGCGGTACGGTCGCCATCGATGCGGGGGTGAGCAGCCAGTTCATCAGCGCCCTGCTGATGATCGCTCCGGGAATACCGGGTGGGCTGACGATCAAACTGAAGGGGGATGTGGTCTCTTCGCCTTATCTGAAAATGACGATCGACCTGATGGAACATTTCGGCATCCGGATCAAATCACAACAAAACCAGATCCGGGTACATCCCGGCGCCTACCGGCCAAAACCCTTTACCGTGCCGGCCGACTGGTCGGCGGCGGCTTTCTGGTACGAAGCAGTCGCTTTCTCTACCAAGGCCGACCTCGAATTGCCCGGGTTGGTTCCGGAAGCCTTGCAGGGCGATGCGGTATTGGCTGAAATTTACCGGAACTTCGGTGTCCATACTGAGTTCTCGGCATCAGGCGCCCGGCTGACAAGGGAACCGGTGAAGATCGATGGTTTTTATTTCGACTTTACCGACTATCCCGATATTGCCCAGGCTGTGATCGCGACATGCGTCGGATTGGGCATCAGGGGGCGGTTCGAAGGATTGAAAAGTTTGCAGATCAAAGAGACCGACCGCCTCCGGGCCATAAAAAGTGAAATCGAAAAGCTGGGATTTGAATGCAACATAACAGCCCGCGGTGAAGCGCTTGCCGCGATGGAAATCAGCCCATCCCGGCATAAAACAATCGCCCAGCCCGTTTTCGAAACGTTTGGTGATCACCGGATGGCCATGTCGCTCGCACCCTTTGCCATGCAGTTGGGTTCCGTCCGGATCCAGAATCCCGATGTGGTGGTGAAGTCCTATCCCCGGTTCTGGGAACATCTGAAAATGACCGGCTTCCAAATCATCTGATATTTCCAAAGTAATAAACAACACTGTTGTGGTATTTCCAAATTTTGTTAATTTTGACAACCCTTCCGGTCATCGACGGGTGACAATTCATACCGGCATAAACCGTAATCAGTAGCGATCCGTGATTGTTGATATTTTCATACCCTGTTTTACCGACCAGATTTACCCCGACACCGGGATGAACATGGTAAAGATTCTTGAAAAGCTGGATGTCGGGGTTCACTACAACGGCAACCAGACCTGTTGCGGACAAATGGCCTTCAACAGCGGTTTCTGGGATGAAGCCAAGCGGATGGGAGAGAAGTTCATCAAGGATTTCTCCAACGACCGGCCGGTTGTCGGACCCTCGGCATCGTGCATCGGGTTTATTAAAAACTATTACAGCTGGCTCTTTCATAATACTGCGTATCATCTGGAATACAAGCAGTTAAAAAAGAATATTTACGAATTTACCGACTTCGTGGTGAATGTGCTCAAGGTTGAGGATATCGGCGCCTCCTTCCCGCATGTTGTAACCTATCACGATTCGTGTGCAGCGCTCCGGGAGTATAATTTAAAGGATGAACCCAGGCGGTTGCTTTCAAAGGTTCAGGGGCTTGAACTTCGTGAAATGCGCGACACGGAAGTGTGTTGCGGGTTCGGGGGCACCTTCTCCGCCAAGTTCGAACCCATCTCTTCAGCCATGGCCGAACAAAAGGTGCTCAATGCCCTGGAAACCGGCGCCGAATATATCGTTTCAACCGATTCATCATGCCTGATGAATCAGCAATCGTACATCGAAAAAAACAACCTCCCGATTAAGACTATTCATATCATTGATGTTCTCGCCTCGGGATGGTAAATTCGAACCGCATTTTTCCGGTCATAATTTTTTTTAACTTTGCAGTAATTTTCATAAGTTACTGTTTAAATATTTCATTATGAAGAGATTCTGTCGCACCGTCGGCGCGTTGTTCATCCTGTTTTCTCTTTTGCACGGAAAATCCTATTCCCAGGACTTCATTGCCGTTGATGACCCCGGATTCCATGCCAGGTATGCATCTTTCGATTTCCGGGAACGATTTGCCGCCAGGATTCAGGGTGACCGGATCAACAACTATTACCTGGTTGATATTGATTCGTTTTCCAACCGGTTTGAAAAGGTTTGGTTTATGAATCTTACCTTTTCAGAGCATCAGCTCGTGAACGTTGTTCCCGACATCACAAAGTCCTATGTAACGTTTATCGCTTCGGTGGTCTATCCTGAAAAAGATATTTTAAACTTGTTGGATGATCTGAAAGCAAAGACCCTTAAGAAATCTGCTTCGATGAGCGGGGAACAGCGGGAGGATTGGCTTGGTAAAAACGATAAATACAGGAAGCCATGAGGAAGATCGGAACTTTGTTATTACTTGCGTCGCTGATGCTGATCCTCAGTCAGGTTGCCCGCGCTCAGCAGGGCGGGGGATCCAACGATTCGTGTGAGACTGCCGCCCCGTTTTGTACCGGTACGGTTTATTCCTTTCCTGCCGGTGTAAATTCAGGATCAGGCCAGTCGGGACCCTATTACAATTGCCTGATTACACGTCCCAATCCGGCTTGGTACTACATGAAGGTCGACAATCCCGGCAACATCATCATCCAGATGCACAGTGTACCAAGTGAGGACATCGATTTTTGCTGCTGGGGACCTTTTCCTTCACAGGATTGCTGCGGCCTTCTGACCTCCCAGAAAATCGTTGACTGCAGCTATTCCACGAGTTCCATTGAAACCTGCGATATTCTGAATGCCCAGACCGGCCAGTATTACATGCTGATCATTACCAATTATTCAAATGATCCCTGCAATATTATTTTCCAGCAGACCAGTGGTGCCGGAACCACCGATTGCACCATCCTTCCGCCTGCTTGTACCAGCAACAGCCCTGTTTGCACCGGGCAGACCATACAGTTTTCCGCTCAGAATGTTGCCAATGCCAGTTATTTCTGGTGGGGGCCGGCAGGTTTTACCTCCGCCCTCCAAAATCCCGTGATCACCAATGCCACTCCGGCCAATTCGGGAGAGTATTTTTTACGGATCGAAGTAAACGGTCAGGGAAGCGTGGATACTTCAACCACAAATGTACATGTATATCAACCGGTTGCCAATGCCGGGAACGACACCACCATCATGAACGGGGTTTATACCACCCTCCACGGGAGTTGTTCGGGCGGCAGCGGTAACTATCGCTACAAATGGAGTCCGTCGTCTTTGGTGCTGAACGACAGCATTCCCAACCCGCGGACGGTGAACCTCTTTTCGGCGACCGTATTTTCCCTCCGGGTGACCGATGATTCGGCCAGTTGCCAATCGACCGACCTGGTCACCGTCAACATTGCCGGGGGCGCCCTCGCGTTGAATGCCGTGGCCAACCCGCAATCCATCTGCAAAGGATCGTCGACACAACTTCTGGCCATCGGGTCGGGAGGAGCCGGAACCTATTCCTATCAATGGTCCGGTCCTGGCGGTTTTTCATCAACGCTTCCCAACCCGACTGTTGCTCCTGCTGAAACTTCGACTTATCATGTCAGCGCCTTCGACGGCTATAACACCGTTCAGACCGACGTCACCGTGAATATTCTCGCGTCACCCGTGCCCTCTGCGGGTCCTAACAAATCGATCCCGAATGGCACCTATACCTATCTATCGGGTTCGGTTGTTAATGGAACCAGCAACTATTATTACAGTTGGTCTCCCGTATCCAAACTCATCAACGCGGGAATCCAGAACCCGCAGACGGTAAATCTGAGCGAAACCCAGGTTTATACACTGACCGTTACCGACCTGATCACAAACTGTGTAAGCAATCCACCTTCCAGCGTAACGGTCGAAGTAACCGGGGTAGCGCTTTATACCCATCCGGTTGCCACACCTCCTTCCATCTGCATCGGAGATTCGACCCGGCTTCATGCGGCAGCAGGAGGCGGGAACATCGGTAATTACACCTATACCTGGTCATCCGATCCGCCCGGTTTTTCCTCCACTGAGGCTGAACCCTTTGTGAAACCGGTTATTCCCACGACCTATCAGGTGGTTGTTCACGATGGTTTCAACCCTGCCACCGGAAATACGACCGTCGAAATTTACCCGCAACCGGTGGTCACGCTGGGCCCGACAGATACCATCACCGTTTGTATTTTCGACACGGTGACCCTGGATGCGGGAAATGATGGGTCCACCTACCTCTGGTCAAATGGCGCCACCGACCGTCAGATACGCTTCGGGACCACCGGAATCGGTTACGATTCCCAGCATTACAGTGTAGCCGTGACCAATCAAAACGGCTGCCGGACATCCGGTGAGATCACCGTTAACTTTTCTTTTGATGCCTGTGCCGGAATCAACGATCCCGAATTTATCGGTCGCATAAAACTCTATCCAAATCCTGCATCCGGAATGGTGACCGTTGAAGTTCCCGGCTCTGAACCGGAGACCGGGCTCATCCTGTTGAACCTGCCGGGCATGCCGCTCACTAAAATGAACCTCACGAAATCGGGCGATATCCTGAGGGGTACCCTGGATGTATCGCATCTGGCGCCCGGAATGTACCTTGTGCACCTTTTTAACCAGGACCATACCGGAACGCTCAAATTGGTTGTTGAATAGTGGGGAGGTCTCGGTTTTATATCAGGATTGGTTTGCGGGAAAGGATTCTTCTTTTATTCGTATTTTTCATAACAGGAAGCCTCGTGACCCGGGCCCAGCAGGGATGGTATGTCACCGATTGCCCCAGGTCGATGCAACAAGCTGAAGTTTGGTATTTCGGCGAATTTGCCGGTATCGATTTCAGATCGGGAACAGCAGTCCCTCTCGACGATCAGAATGTGATGAAAGCGCCCAATTCAGGTTCCGTGATCTGCGACAGCATCGGGAATCTGATGTTTTTTACCAACGGGAAGATTTGCTGGGACCGGACCTTCAGCGCCATGTCCAATGCAACGGGATTATCGGGAAACGGGGGAATGACCCAACCCACGCTTGTCGTTCCGTGGCCCGGCAATCCTTCACAATACTATGTTTTCACGGCTGATATGCCTCCCTTCCAAAGCGCTTCCAAGGGTTTTTGCTGCACGCTGATCGATATGACTTTGCGCGACGGGTTAGGCGATGCCGTCTCTTCCATGTTAAATAAACCCCTTCTCGATCAGGTGAATCCGAGGATCACCGGGGTGAAGCACGCAAATGGCAACGACTATTGGGTGATCGCCCACCACTGGGGTGATGACGGTTTTTACGCCTACCAGGCGACCCCTGCCGGACTTGCACCGCCTGTTGTCAGCAATACCGGATCGGTACATACCGGTACCATCGATGACCAGGATTTTGTGGGCTATATGAAAACATCACCCGATGGGAGCCGGCTGGCCCTGGCCCTGAGCGGAAGCAGAAAAGTTGAGCTGTTTACCTTCAATACCCAAACGGGCAGTGTCGGATTCGAGGGATCCTATAGCATTGCAGATCCAATGATGTATCCCTATGGCGTTGAATTTTCACCCGACAATAAACTCCTGTATGTCACTGTAATGCAAAAGCCTGGCTCCGGAATTACGCAGCCTTCGAGCCTTCTGCAATTTGACCTCACTTCCGGCCTTGACAATCCGGTCGAAATAGCTGTCGTACCCGATATCCGGCTGGCCGACCTGCAGCTTGCCACCGATGGGAAAATCTATATCTCTCCATCCATTAGTATCAATCCTTCGGATTATAAGGATTATCTGGATGTGATCTTTAATCCCAACCGCAAGGGAACCGCCTGCAATTATGCCCGGCTCAACCATGCACCCGCTGTTTTCACGCTTAACGGACGTAAGACGGTTTTTGGCTTACCCAACTTCATCAGTAGTTTCGTGAACATCCCGCATTTCAGCCGGGAGTTTGTTTGCCATCAGGAGGTGACCCGATTCAGGATCACCAATGAAGCAAATATTGATAGTGTTTCCTGGAATTTTGGCGATGGGACCGCCCCCTCCGCCGACCGGATACCTGTACACCAATACCAATCTGCCGGGGTGTACTCTGTAACGCTGACGGAGTTTTTCGACGGCGAATCCTATCCGGTCTCCATTCCGGTGACCATTTACTCCCTGCCTCAGGCAGGACTTCCCGACAGCGTTCTGATGTACACCGGGTCGACGGTCAACCTGAAGGCCAACGAGGGAATCAAGTCCTACCTGTGGTCGCCGACCGGCGAAACAACCTCCATGATCACGGTTGGAGCCGAGGGACGATACATCGTTGATGTTGAAGATCTGCATTGTTGCACCAATTCGGATACCACGCGGGTAAGGGTCTTCGAATTTTATATTCCGAATGCATTTACCCCCAACGGCGACGGACTGAATGACGTGTTCAGGGTCGTTGGACTTTACACCGACATCTCCTTTTCCATGAAAATTTTCGATCGTTGGGGGAAACAGGTTTTTGAGTCCGACCGGATCGAATCGGGATGGAGCGGGATATCCGGCGGTGATTATTGTGCTTCGGGCACCTATGCCTGGGTGGTAAAGATCGCGTTCAGGGGGCAGGATATCATCACCCAGGGGGATATTGAATTCAAAGGAACTGTAATTCTGATCCGATGATCCAGGAAGTTTATGCACGGATCATAGCCTCCGAAATGGCTTTGCAGGAATCGTTGGTCCTGAATACCATCAATTTGCTCGAAAGCGGTGCTACCATACCTTTTATTGCACGGTACCGCAAGGAGATGACGGGATCGATGGATGAAACGGTCATTGCAGCCATCCGCGACCGGTTATCAAAGTTAAAAGAGCTGGATGCACGACGGGCTGCCATCATCAAGTCGCTCACCGAGCAGGAAAAACTCACGCCCGAACTCCGCGAAGCCGTTGAAAAGGCCACAACCATGGCCGATCTGGAGGACGTCTATCTTCCCTATAAACCGAAACGAAAGACCCGCGCTTCCGTTGCAAGAGAACGGGGTCTCGAACCGCTTGCGGGGATGATCCTGTCGCAGCGGTACGACGACATCCAGGCCAGAGCCTCTAGGTTCATTGACGAAAGCAAGGGCGTCGCCACAGTCGAAGATGCCATCCGGGGCGCCTGCGACATCATTGCCGAGATCATCAGCGAGGATGGATATACCCGGAAGCGCGTAAGATCGTTGTTTCAGCGGGAGTCGAAGATCGTTTCAAAGGTTGTCAAGGGAAAAGACCAGGATGGAATTAACTTCGAAATGTACTTTGATTACGTGGAGCCGTTGAACCGTGCGCCCTCACACCGCATACTCGCAATGTTCCGGGGCGAAAATGAGGGATTCCTGAGATTGTCGGTTGAAGTGGAGGAGGCTCATGGTTTTGAGATCGTCGAAAAGATATTTGTCAAAGGCAACAATGCTTCCTCTGAATTGGTGAAGGCTGCGGTCAGCGACAGTTGTAAGCGCCTGCTCTTTCCTTCGATCGAAACCGAGATGCGGCAGTGGGCAAAAGAGAAAGCCGACCGGGAAGCCATCAGGGTGTTTGTCGAAAACCTGCGTCAGTTGCTTCTGGCGCCACCCCTTGGCCGGAAAAACGTGCTGGCCATCGACCCGGGTTTCCGGACCGGCTGTAAGGTGGTTTGCCTCGACCGGCAGGGAAAATTGGTTCACAACGAAACCATCTATCCCCATCCGCCACAAAATGAAGTCAAGGAGTCGATTCATAAGTTGAAAACCCTGGTCAATGCCTATAAAATTGAAGCCATTGCCATTGGTAACGGGACCGCCGGCAGGGAGACAGAAAGGCTTGTCAGGTCGGTGGCCTTTGACCGGGATCTCATAGCACTGGTGGTGAACGAGAGCGGCGCATCGGTCTATTCGGCATCGGCGGCAGCACGCAAGGAGTTTCCCGACTATGATGTGACCGTCAGGGGATCAGTGTCGATCGGACGGAGGTTGATGGACCCGCTGGCTGAACTTGTTAAGATCGACCCGAAATCAATCGGCGTAGGACAGTATCAGCATGACGTGGATCAGAGCCTGCTGATGAAAAGCCTGGATGATACCGTGGTAAGCTGTGTCAACCGGGTCGGCGTAGAGGTAAACACCGCCAGTGAGGAGTTGCTGACCTATGTTTCGGGAGTCGGGCCATCACTTGCAAAAAACATCATTTCCTACCGGGATGAATCGGGACCCTTCAGGTCGAGAACGGATTTCAGGAAGGTTGCCCGCTTTGGTGATAAAGCCTTTGAGCAGGCCGCAGGATTCCTCCGGATCCACGATGCCGAAAATCCCCTCGACCGGAGCGCGGTGCACCCTGAAAGCTACCATATCGTCGACCGGATGGTGCGGACCCTGAACTGTACCCTGACCGACCTCATTACCAACGCGGAACTAAGAGGGAAAATCCATCCGGAGGATTTTGTGGATGAGCGGGTCGGATTGCCTACCTTGAACGATATCATGGCGGAGCTTGCAAAACCCGGCCGCGACCCCCGCCAACAGTTTGAAATTTTTGAATTCGATAAGACCGTCCACAGCATAAACGATCTGAAGAAGGGGATGATATTACCGGGAATCGTGACCAACATCACCAATTTCGGGGCCTTCGTCGACATCGGTGTTCACCAGGACGGGCTGGTGCACGTCAGTCAGCTTGCCGACCGTTTTGTGCGGGATCCCAACGATGTTGTGAAATTAAACCAAAAGGTAATGGTCGAAGTTCTTGATGTGGACCCTGCCCGCAAGAGAATACAGCTTTCGATGAAGGGAGTGCAAAATAAAACCTGACCTTCACCGTTAACAATGTTACCAATTATGCCGGTTTTGAAACGTAA
>JAQWBQ010000074.1:13146-16789 GCA_028706295.1 Bacteroidales bacterium | reverse complement strand
TGGAAGCTAATTCACTGACCATCACGCCGAACCCTGTGAAGAATGTCGCCCTGGTTAACCTGAATCTTACACAGGATTCAAAAGTGACCATCGTCGTTTCCAACCTGGTCGGACAACAGGTTTACAGTCTGAACAAAGGGATTGTAAATGCCGGTACCACTCAGGTCAGCATCAATGCTGAAAATCTTCCCTCTGGCGTTTATATGGTAACTGCCATGATCAACGACCAGAAGATCACCAGAAAGATGATCGTTCAATAATCCGGACAGATAACCGGTAAAGGAAGGTGGCTCAAAAGGCCGCCTTCTTTTTTATCCTGTAAAGTTTCACGTTAACAGGACAGATTGGGAGAATCATCGATTTTATAGAAAAATCACACACTGAAAATCATTTGCTGAATTATATTGTGTAAGTTTGTATATGCATATGACTGAAAAATTTAAATGTATTCCGATAATTTTTCTATAGGAGAAAACTGTAATCAATTAATAACCAAAACAAGCATCATGAAAAAGTTTACCATTTTCTTTATGATTATGATGATTTCGGCTCTGGCTATTGCCCAGTCGAAATATTCCAGTACAAAAGTACAAACGGCCCCGCTTAAATCATTAAAGGAGCAGGTGATGCCGGCGCAGCAGATGAATCCTGTGACCTCCTCGAAAGCAGCCCTTGAAGAGGTCATCGGGAACACGGTTTATGATATGCAGACCAATTCGTCGGTCGATACCCGGATAAGGGTTTATAACGACGGTACGATCGGCGCCGCCTGGATCAGGGGCACCTCGGATAACAACGAGCGCGGAACCGGTTACAACTATTATGACGGGACTGATTGGGGCTTGCCACCGACTTCGAGAATTGAGAACGAAAGAACCGGATGGCCTTCCTATAGTCAGTTGGGCCAGAATGGTGAGATCGTAATTGCTCACCTCGACAACGGGTTGAAGATTTCGACACGCACTACAAAAGGCACAGGTCCCTGGAGTTACACCACCATTCTTGGCCCGGCAGGAGCAACTGATATTTCGTGGCCCAGGATCATGACCAACGGTCCGGACCATGACTACATCCACATGATGGTATGGACTTATACTGCGTATCAGAATCTTGACCTTGCCCTGCTCTATTACCGGTCGCTCGATGGCGGCACCACATGGGATAAAAAGGATGTTATTTTGCCGCAACTTACATCGGCCGATTACGACGGCTTTAACGGTGACGAAGTCGCGTGGGGTACCCCGCACGGCGATACCATTTACTTCGCAGTCTCCGGTCCCTGGATTGATACTTTTATCATGTTGTCGACCGACAATGGTGAAAACTGGACCAAAATTCCTATCCTGAGCAACGCCAACAAAAAGCTTCCTACCGGAACTACCTATGTTCCGCCATTCAGAATGTCTGATGGCTCGGTAGCTGTAGAATTAGACCATAAGGGCATATTCCATGTCGCTTTCGGGATCGGGGGTGGTTACATGGAAGGAAGCACGAAGTATATTTATATCAACAGCAACGGACTTGTTTACTGGAATTCCACGATGCCAATGGTACCCGACAGCCTTGACCTTGACACCCTCGAGGCGCATGGAATGTTGCTTGGCGCCGTTTACAACGGTCCTGACCCTGATGATACGATCACGGCCGCGCCCAGCTACAGGGTAGGATTGTCGAGCATGCCACAGGTTTCCATCGATGACTATGACAACATTTATTTCACCTGGTCGGCGGTAAAACCCGGAGATCCTTCACCGGATAAATACAATTACCGTCATATATACGGAAGGGCCTGGTTCCATGATAAACCGGAAATGGGAGAGATGATCGATTTCAACGACGGCATCATGTACCTTTTTTACGAATTTGTTTACCCTGCTATGGCTAAACAAATTAAAAACGACAAACTTGCCATTTTGTACCAATCGGCTGATACTCCCGGTTCCAATATTGTGAATACGGCCATACCCGTTCATGATAATACCATCGAATTCAGGGAGATCCCGGGATCTGATTTCTGGCCTGTCGGTATCGGACCCGATAAAACCGCCGGACAGAATCAGGTTCTGCAGAATTACCCGAATCCTGCCGGAGACTATACCAGGATACCTGTAAGCCTGGCTGCAGGTTGCGATGTTACCCTGACCCTGACAACCGTTACGGGAATGAAAATCCGGGAACTTCAGATGGGAACAATGAGCCCGGGCAATCACGTGCTGACTGTCAGGACGAATGGACTTCCATCGGGGATCTATTTTTATACCGTCTCAATGGGAACGGAAAAGGTAACCCGGAAGATGATCATACAGTAAAAAACAAGGAATGAAAGTTATTTGATTTTTGAAACACGTACGGTGTTTTCAGGAGGGCGACTAAAAAGTTTAGTCGCCCTCTTTCTTGATTTCGCCGGCCTTTCGTATCTTTACGCCCGGATTTTATGAATGTTACAAATGAAAGAACTGGGCGCTTTGATAGGGAAGGAGATCAGGCTGGAGTTGAAGCAGCGGTATGTGATCAACGGTATTCTGCTGTATCTGCTCTCCACGATTTTCGTAACCTACCTGGCTTTTGAAGATACGATCACGCCGGAGACCTGGAATTCACTGTTTTGGATCATCCTGCTTTTTGTGGCGGTGAATGGCATCTCGAAAAGCTTTATACAGGAAAGCCCTGCGCGTCATCTGTATTATTATACGATAACCAGTCCGCAAAAGATTGTGATGTCGAAAATTATTTACAACCTGATCCTGATGTTCATCCTTTCGACGCTTTCATTCGGTTTCTTTGTGCTGTTGATGGGGAATCTCGTGGTCAACATCGCCTTATTTCTTGTCACGCTGGTGCTGGGAAGCCTTGGGCTTGCATCCGTACTGACCATGGTAGCAGCTATCGCTTCCAGAGCAGGTCATAACTTTTCATTGATGGCCATTCTGAGTTTTCCGATCGTTCTGCCATTACTGATCACCCTGATGAAATCATCCAGGTCGGCCATGACTTCCTTTGATTGGTCGGGATCCGGTGGATTACTTGTTGTCCTTCTTACGATCAACCTGGCTGTTATCACCCTGGCTTATATTTTATTTCCCTATCTTTGGAGAGATTAACCAAACGACTGTCAATGAACAAGGCAACGTTCGCATGTTATATACTCCTGCTTTTTCTTAACCCGGAAAATCCTGATACTCTTGGAACAAATGCTTAAAAGGTACTGGTGGAAAATTCTGGCAGGGGTGCTCCTGTTGTATGCGGTTGTCGCCGGATTCCTCGTTGAGGTACCCGATACCATGATCCGCGAGACCATGCGGAACCTTTTCTATCACGTGGGAATGTGGTTTGGTATGTTCATCCTGTTGACTATTGGTTTTATTTACAGTATCAGATATCTCCTGAAGTTCAGGGAGGAAGAAGACCTGGTTGCCGTGGAATCTGTAAATGTAGGTTTACTCTTCGGGATTTTAGGAATTCTTACCGGAATGGTCTGGGCCTCGTTTACCTGGGGATCTCCATGGGTGAAAGATCCAAAGCTGAACGGTGCCGCCCTGGGCATTTTTATTTACCTTGCTTATTTGATCCTTCGCGGATCAATCGGAGATCCTCATAAAAAAGCCAAAGTGAGTGCGGTCTATAATATTCTTGCTTATGTGCT
>JAQWBQ010000074.1:0-13046 GCA_028706295.1 Bacteroidales bacterium | reverse complement strand
AAAAATGGATCAATATGGAAAAATATTTGTAGTTGTCGTGGTTTTAGCGGTCATTCTGATCGGTGTTTTTATATATCTTTTCATCCTTGATCGCAGGATCGGTAAAATGGAGAAGTTTTTGAATGAAAAGGAGAGGAACCCGACTCCATGAAAGCAATTCATATCATCATCATTATTTTTATTGTCGTGGTGGTTGCGGTGGTGATTACCACGATGACCGATTCGAGTACCTATTCCGATTTTACTCAGGCTTCCCTGAAGCCGGGGAAAGAGCTGCACATCATCGGCACCCTGAACAGGTTGAAGCCCCTGGAATATGACCCCAAGATCAACGCGAACCGGTTTTCCTTTTACCTGATTGATGAAAAAGGCATCGAACGAAAGGTTGTTTATAACAATGCAAAGCCTCAGGATTTCGAGAAATCGGAAAAGGTCGTCATCATCGGTTCCATGAAGGGTGATCAGTTTGTTGCCAGAAGCCTCCTGTTGAAATGTCCATCCAAATACGAGAATGATAAACCTGCAAAATTCGGAGAGCAGGAGTTTGATGGGAAACCCCAATAGAAACTTATTCTCCTGACAAACTAAATGTCAACAGACTCTATATGTCGTACCGGTCGCTTGCTCATTTTGTTCAGTGCATTGAATCGGCAGGTGAATTGATCCGAATCCGTGAATTTGTATCTCCCCGCCTTGAAATCACCGAGGTTGCCGATCGCATGGTAAAGGCAGGCGGGAAGGCATTGCTGTTCGAGAATACCGGTACCGGATTTCCCTTGCTGATCAATGCAATGGCTTCTGACAAGCGGATTTGCATGGCGCTTGGAGTGCGGGATTTACATGAAATAGAAGAATCGCTGGCTGGCCTGTTGATGGAATTTCAGAGCCCCAAAACAACCTTTCTTGAAAAATTGAAGGTTTTACCAGTCTTGCAGACAGTCGCCTCCTGGATGCCAAGGACGAAAAGCGGCCGGGGAGCTTGTCAGGAGGTCGTAATGGATCCGCCTGATCTCCGAAAATTACCTGTTCTGACTTGCTGGCCATTTGATGGCGGACCCTTCATCACCCTGCCGGGGGTTCATACACGGTGTCCGCAAACAGGAACCAGGAATCTCGGCATGTACCGTATGCAGGTATTCGATGCCAACCTGACCGGGATGCACTGGCATCTCCACAAGGGGTCGGCAAAACATTATCAGCAGTACAAGGAGCTCGGACTTAAAATGCCTGTAACGGTAACCCTTGGCGGTGATCCGGCCTATATTTACGCGGCAACCGCTCCGCTTCCTGAGAACCTTGACGAATACCTGCTCGCGGGCTTTTTACGGCGTAAGCGGGTTGAGCTGGTCCGCTGCCTGACCAATGACCTGGAAGTCCCGGCCGATGTAGACTTTGTAATTGAGGGATATGTGGATTCCTCCGAAGATCTTATTCTGGAAGGACCATTTGGCGATCACACGGGCTTTTATTCCCTGGCTGATTATTTCCCCCGGTTCCACGTGACCTGCATAACGCATCGCCGTGATGCGATCTATCCGGCAACGATTGTAGGCGTTCCGCCGCAGGAGGATGCCTGGATCGGAAAAGCCACTGAAAGGATTTTTCTCTTTCCGATTCGTATGACGGTTGTGCCTGAACTTACAGATATGCACATGCCCATGGAGGGGGTTTTTCACAATATCGCGCTCACAGCGATTCATAAACAATTCCCCGGGCAGGCACCGAAAGTCATGAATGCGCTATGGGGCGCCGGACAGATGATGTTCAATAAAGTCATGGTCGTGGCCGATTCCAATGTCGATCTTCACGATTATGTCACCCTGGCTAAAGTGATCTCTGAAAAGGTTGATCCTCTTGGAGATTTGCATTTTTCAAGAGGGCCGGTCGATATCCTCGACCATTCCAGCCCGGTGTATGCTTACGGCAGTAAAATAGGACTGGATGCGACCAGTAAGTCGGATCCGATACAGATTGCATCGGATCCGGTCGCTGACAAACCTTCCATCGATAAAGCGGCTTTGAAATCTGAATTTCCCGAGATTGCCGGTATCCGTGATGACTTTTTGGAAGCAGGCATCTCCCTGGTGATTTTTTCTGTGCGGAAATCGAGGAAGAACCACATGCGCCAGATTGCTGAACGAATGATTCAAAACAACCGGATTCAGCATGTTAAATTCGTCGTGCTGACCGACGATCAGGTCGATCTGACGAATCTCCACCAACTGACCTGGCTGGTGGCAAATAATATCGATCCCTTGCGCGATTGTTTTGTGCTGGATCGTAACCCGGGAGAAAAGTTCCCGACGCTTTGGATTGACGGAACCAGCAAAGACCCTGAACTTGACGGATTTTCACGCGAATGGCCCAATATTGTTGCCATGGATCCACAAACCATCCGGTCAGTTGATGAAAAATGGAATTCACTGAAGTTAGGCCCTTTAATTCCTTCGCCCTCAGCGATGTTGCAAACACTGGTAAATTCGCCCGGAGCTATTTCCAAAAGGCCCTAACATCCCGTTTGGATTTATTTTACTATTTTTGTCAAAAATCGATCAGCATGAGAAATTGGTTACGATATTTTGGTATAGTCCTCATATGTAGCATCTCGACCACCTTCGTGTATGGTCAGCTTTCTGCCATAAAAGGCAGAGTGACTGACGACAAGTTGAATGATCCGGTGCCGTTTGTGAATATTGGTATCAAAGACCGTAACATCGGAACATTTTCGGATACCAACGGTAACTATGTTCTGGAACTTCCTGCAGGCGAATATGAACTGATCATCTCATCGGTGGGTTTTGACCGGCTGGTAAGAAAAATTGCGGTGGACGGCAAGAAATCCTATGAACTCAATTTTCAGATACATAATATCTCTCAGGAATTAAGCACGGTTGTTGTTTCTGCTTCAAAATATGCCCAACGGATTCAGGAATCGGTCAGTTCGATCGAAGTTATAAAACCGGCCATCATTCAGAATACCAACGCCCAGTCGATCGACAAAGCCCTGGAGCATCTTCCCGGGGTAACCATTATGGACAATGAGCCTCAGATCAGGGCAGGCAGCGGGTTCAGTTCCGGATTGGGCAGCAGGGTGATGATCCTCGTTGATGAGATTCCTTTATTGAGAGGGGATGCCGGGAGGCCCGACTGGACTTTAATGCCGGTTCACGAAGTAGATCAGGTGGAGGTTGTTAAGGGCGCCTCCTCGGTGGTTTACGGTTCATCCGCCTTAAGCGGAGCCATCAACGTACGCACTGCCTGGCCCAAGGAAGACCCGGAGACCAAGGTTTCAGTTTTCGGTGGATTGTACAGCAAACCCGAGCGAAAATATGCAACTCCCTGGTCAAGCGACCTGAATCCCGTTCAGTATGGATTGTCTCTGTCACATTCACAAAAATTCAGTGCGATCGATTTCATCGGAAACATCACTTTTAACAATGATCCCGGTTATATCGGCGCGACTCCCGAAGAGGCCATAAAAGATTCCACTCAATCGACTACCGGAACTTACAACCGGTATCTGAAGATCAGCTTCAATACCCGGGTGAGATCTAAAAAAGTCGATGGGTTGCATTATGGTCTTAACGGAACCTTCATGTACAACCAGAGCGGTGTCTGTTTTTTCTGGTTCAATGCCGATACCGGACTATACCGGCCTTTCCCGGGTGCGCTTTCCAATTACAAAGTCACCACCTTTTATGCTGACCCCTATGTCAAGTATTTCGGTAAAAAGGGAAGCAACCATTCTTTTAAAAACCGGATTTTTTTCAATAACACCAATGCGACCAATAACCAGTCGAACAGGTCGCTTACCCTGTACAACGAATACCAGTATCAGAAAAAATTCTCTTCATTGGGAGATCTCACGGTAGTGGCCGGCATCATGAATACCTATTCCTATGCCTTCGGAAGGGTCTTCTCCGGGCAGTTAAATGCCGACAGCACTACGAGCGGAGACATTGATGGGACCTATGTTTCAGAGAATTTTGCCGTTTTCGGCCAGGTAGAGAAAAAGTTCTGGAAAAGGTTGAATATCCTCGCCGGGTTCCGGTATGAATATTTTCAACTAACCGACCAGAAACGACACAAGACCGTGTTCCGGGCAGGGCTTAACCTGCAGGCGACAAAAGCCACCTATATCCGGGCCTCTTTTGGCCAGGGATACAGGTTCCCGAGTATCGGCGAACGCTATATAACCACCAATTCCGGTGGATTCGGATTTTATCCCAATCCGGGTCTCATTCCTGAGGACAGCTACAACGCGGAACTCGGGCTCAAACAGATGTTCAAAATAGGCACTGTGAAAGCTATTTTTGATATTGCTGCATTTTACGAACATTATGATAATTACATCGAGTTCAATTTCGGAATCTGGGGACGCAGCCCCGATTTCAATAAGAACATGGGATTCAAGTTTTTCAACACGGGTCCGGCGCAGATATATGGCGTCGATGCCTCACTGGCAGGTCAGGGCGATATCACCAAAAATCTGAGTTTTACTTTTCTGCTTGGTTATACCTATGCCGTACCGCAGGCTCAGGATACCGGCTATGTGTATTACAAGGATAAGAAAACCTGGCTGTCGTACAACACTACTTCCTCCGATGTTACCGACGACATTTTAAAATACAGGATCCAGCATGTTGCAAAAGGCGATCTGGATGTTACTTTTAAGAGGCTGTCGCTGGGCGTTACAGGCAAGTATTACAGCTATATCAGAAATATTGACCGGTTTTTCATTGATTATGACCGGCCCGGTTATTTTAATACCGGCATCACAAAATACCGGGAAGAAAACCACACCGGAACTTTCATCATGGATGCCCGGGTGAGCGTGACCGTTCGCAGTTTTAAATTTGCTGCTATTGTTAACAACTTGCTTAACAAAGAGTTTTCACTCAGGCCTGCCACGATTGAACCTCCTCGTGTTACAACTCTGCAAATTATTTATCACATCTAAATCTTATACTATGAAAAAACTTTTCCTCGTTGCAATGACTTTAATGCTGTTCCACTCTGGATACAGCCAACAGCAGATCCCAAACGGAGATCTTGAAAACTGGTACAATGTACCCGTGAGCGGTACACTTAATTATGACCAGCCAGGGACCGGACCCACCGACAACTGGCTCGCGACCCTGAATGAACTGGCTTCTGTTCCTGCTCCCATCGGACCCGGTCCGGTTACTGTTTTTAAAACGACCGACGCACACGGTGGCAGCTATGCCGCTAAACTGGTTTCTCAGAATTTCACCATGTTCCCCAGCGATATTTTCATTCCCGGAATGTTGGGTACCTGCCAGATGGTGATGACCGAAACCCGCGCCCTGATCGGAAGGGCATGTGCCGATTGTAAACCCGTTAAATTCACCGGTTATTTTAAATATGAGCCGGTTAGCGGTGATTCTGCTGCAGCTGTTGTCCTGTTATCAAAATGGAATACCACTACCAAGCACCGCGATACACTGGGCGTAGGTTTTTTCCTGATTAAAGATGCCGTAAACGAATACACCAAATTTGAGATTCCGGTCTATTATTTTACTTCGGAAGTGGCTTCTGATTCTATTTCGGTACTTTGTGTCGCCAGCGCCGGATTCAATGCCGTAAGTTTTACCCAGGGCAAAGGACAGGTAGGCAGCGCCCTGTATATCGATGATCTTGCGCTTGAGTATGCCTCCGGGATTTCGCAATCGCTGATGCCTGAAGTCGGAGTTAAAACTTACCCCAACCCCGCCTCCCGGATGATGCATGTGGAACTTTCGAAACAGGTCAGGAACGGCGTTTTCGAAATGTACGATGCCAGTGGCAGGCAGGTTGGTTCAGTGTCCTGTGCACAACTGAAAAACATTATCGCGGTTGATAAATTGACTGCAGGTACCTATTATTTCAGACTGGTTGAAGGGGAGACCCTGTTGAACACGGGTTCTTTCACCGTAATAAAATAAGGTGTTACAGCACCTGTCGACCGGATCATCCGGAACTGGATGTATCGATCTCCAGCCGCGATGAACAGTGAAGTTATCGATGTTCTGTAAAAATAAAGTGTATTATGATTGAAGTTAAAACATCACAGATGGCGATGGACCTGGAAGATCAGTACGGGGCGCACAACTATCATCCGCTTCCTGTTGTTCTGACCAAAGGCAAAGGAGTTTACATGTGGGATGTAGAAGGAAAGAAATATTTCGACTTTCTTTCAGCTTACAGTGCGGTGAACCAGGGACATTGTCACCCGAAAATCACCGCAGCCCTGATCGAACAGGTACAAACGCTTGAGCTTACCTCCCGCGCATTTTATAACAATGTGCTGGGCGTTTATGAAAAGTTCATAACGGAATATTTCGGATATCAGCGGGTTTTGCCCATGAACACCGGCGCCGAAGGGGATGAAACGGCCCTGAAAGTGACCCGTAAATGGGCTTATACCGTTAAGGGTATTCCTGCAAATCAGGCAAAGATCATCTGTTGTGAAAACAACTTTCACGGACGAACGATTTCGGTAATTTCAATGTCGACCGATCCTGAAGCCCGCGATGGTTTCGGTCCTTACACGCCCGGGTTTATTACGATCCCTTACAATGATCTGCCAGCGCTCGAAAAAGCGCTACAGGACCCGAATGTTGCCGGATTCCTCGTGGAGCCGATCCAGGGAGAAGCAGGTGTGTACGTTCCCGATGAAGGGTATCTTAAAAAAGCGTATGATCTGTGCAAGGCTAAAAATGTGCTGTTCATCGCTGATGAGGTACAGACCGGTATTGCCCGCACCGGAAAACTTCTCGCATGCGATTGGGAAGGTGTCAGACCCGACGTGCTGATCCTTGGCAAGGCGCTTTCAGGTGGTGTTTGTCCCATCTCAGCAGTCCTTGCCGACGATCCGATCATGCTCACCATTCACCCCGGTCAGCATGGATCGACATTCGGCGGGAACCCGGTTGCCGCAAAAGTTGCCATTGCCGCACTGGAGGTGATCCGTGATGAAAAATTGGCTGAAAATGCACTTGCCATGGGTGAAATCTTCCGTTCGGAAGTGCGAAAAATCCAGTCGCCTTTTATCGAACTGGTAAGAGGTAAAGGGTTGCTGAATGCAGTTGTTATCAAGCCCATCGATGGGAAAACCGCCTGGGACGTCTGTCTGAAGATGCGGGATAACGGACTCCTGGCAAAACCAACCCATGATCACATCATTCGTTTTGCGCCTCCCCTGGTTATCAACGAGACCCAGGTACGTGAAGCAGTTGCGATCATCGCGAAATCACTTAAAGAGATGGAATAGCTCCATCTCTCTAAGGTCTTGACAATTTAATACCAACGGCAGGAATCCGCATAAGGATTCCTGCCGTTTTCATCCGGCTCCGACCAATCAAACCCGAATCAGAACTACGCCTTTTATAGGTGTCTTATCCGGTCATTCAATTCAATCAGTAATAGCATAATTATGAGAAACATCCTGATCATCGTGTCCCTTGCTTTTCTGTTCGGTACTTCACCGCAGCCTGCTCTTTCGTGCACCAACCTGATTATCACCAAAGGGGCCAGTAACGACGGCTCTGTCATGATTACCTACGCAGCCGATTCGCATACCCGGTACGGTGCCATTGCCTTTTATCCGGCAACCGACAATAAACCCGGTTCGATGTGTCAGGTTTATCATTATGAAAGTGGAAAATGGATGGGTGAGATTCCCGAAGTAGCCCATACCTATTCGGTTGTACAGTTCATGAATGAGCATCAGGTTGCTATCGGCGAGACCACCTTCGGAGGATTGGATTCGCTGCAAAGTCAGCCCGGAGCGTTTCTCGATTACGGCTCCCTGATGAAGATCGGTTTGCAGCGCGCCAAAAGCGCCCGGGAGTTGATCCGGGTGATCACAGAACTTATTGAGCAATACGGTTACGCATCAGGTGGAGAGTCATTCTCCGTGTCGGATTCCCGGGAGGCATGGATCATGGAACTCATCGGAAAGGGAAAGTATGAAAAGGGGGGCGTGTGGGTTGCCATGCGTATTCCCGACGGATATGTATCCGGTCATGCCAATCAGGCAAGGATCACGACTTTTGATTTTCAGAAGAGCAATGACTGGAATGATCCGCGGCGTACCGTTTATCATTCACCTGATGTGATAAATTTCGCGAAGGCTCATGGTTTCTATAAGGGGGAGGATGCTGACTTCAGCTTTTCCGATGTCTATAATCCCGTGAATTTTGGCGGAGCCAGATTTTGTGATTCCCGGGTCTGGTCCTTTTTCCGGAAAGTCAACGCGCAGATCCGTAACAACGGGACTTTTACCGATTATGCAAAGGGGAAACTGGAACGTTCGGCAAAATATCCCGACGGAAGATCCAATGCCGGAAACTTTGTTACCAACCGCTTACCGCTGTGGGTAAAGGTCGACAGCCTGGTACCCCTTCGGATGGTGATGGATGCCATGCGGGATCATTTTGAAGATACCCCCCTCGACATGCGATATGATTTCGGGGCGGGACCTTTTCAGAATCCTTACCGGTGGAGGCCGATGGAATTCAGGGTTGACGGTGCATTGTACCTTAACGAACGGGCCATTGCCACCCAACAGACCGGTTACAGCTTCGTTGCCCAGTCACGATCATGGATTCCCGATCCGATCGGCGGAATTTTCTGGTTCGGGGTCGACGATGCCGACGGGTGTGTCTATGCCCCGATGTATTGCGGCATTCAGTCGGTTCCCGTACCCTATGCGACCGGAACCGGATCGATGATCAGATGGTCGGATCAATCCGCCTTCTGGACTTTTAACCAGGTCAACAATTTTTCATATTCGCGATATAACGTGATCCATCCGGAAATTGAAACATATCAGCGAATCCTGGAGGACCGGTTAGCGAAGGAGACGGCCATCGTCGATTACCGCGCCGGTTTGCTTTACAGCGACGATCCCGGTTTGGGAATTGATTATGTAACGGATTATTCCTGGTTTACCGGGAACATGATTGTTTCGAAATGGAATGAGTTCTATCACTATCTGTTCATGAAATATATGGATGGAAATGTGAAACAGAGTCAGAATATGGAGCTTCTTGATAACGGGAATGGTCGCGGTATTCCAAAGAAACCATCACAGCCGGGTTATGGCGCCGACTGGGAACGTCGGATGGTGGAAGGTACCGGCGACCGGTTCAGGGTCATCGGCGAATGACTAGAAAGGGCCCGGTTTCTGAACGGCGATGATCAGAATGACGCGATCAGCTTGAGATTAATAATCCGGGGCGTTAAATAATTCGGCACGGCGTATTCCTTCCCGTTGATGTCGGTGATCCAGAGATACGATACCGTGTTGTTGATCTGGAGTAAATTGAAAATCTCGAGTGTGATCCACATCGAATTGAAAGCCCTGAATGGATTTTTTGGTGAAAACCGGGTATTACTACCGATGATTTGTTTCGAAAGTCCCACGTCGACACGGCGATATGGAGGCATCCTGAGTGTCTGTTCTTTCCGGGAGGAATTGGGTGGACCGAAAGGAAGGCCGGTTCCATAAATCAGGGTCAGGTTTACTTTCCAGGTGGGGAATTTCGGGATGTAATCCTGAAAGAAAATGGCAAGGTTAAGCCGCTGGTCGGTCGGACGGGGGATCCATGCCCCTTCAAAATATTCTTCTGTTTTCATCAACGAAAGGCTGGCCCAGGATTCAGCTCCCTTGACGAATTCTCCATTGATCCTGAAATCGATACCGGCGGCATATCCATGGGCATCGTTGGTTCCAAAGTACCGGATCTTCAGATTGTCGATCTCATAGGGAATAAGGTGCTGCATATTTTTGTAGTACACCTCTGTCACGAATTTAAAGGGCCTTCCCCAGGCTTTGAAATAGTAATCGCTCCCGGCAACGATGTGGAGTGAAGTTTGTGCCTTCAGTCCCGGGACAATATTCCCTTGGAGGTCGGTCATTTCCCTGAATGTCGGTGGTTGAGAATAGAACCCTGCGGCGAGTCTGAATACCACATCCTGTTTTCCATGGGGTTTGAATGAGATGTTGACCCGGGGATTGACCGAAACCTGATTTGAATAATCATAATATATCGCCCTGATTCCGGCAGTTATCGAAATATCGCTCCGGGTGGCATTTAAAGTCCAGGTGTCCTGAAGAAATCCCGCGATGCGGTTGGTGTTGACTTTGTTATGGTTTGTAATGACATTCGACAACTCCAGGTCTAATTTCGGAGGGTAGGGTGATCCCAGGGAATCGGGAGGGTGGGGGAGAGAATATCCGGCTGAGTCCTGCAACTCCCATTCATTGATCCGGTAATCGAAAAAATCGTGTTGGTACTGTAAACCCCATTGGACACTGTGTCGCTCCCGGTCCCACGATCCGCGGTGCTCCATGTTGAATACCGTTCCGTCAAGGTAGTTACGGGCATGCTGAAGATAGGCTCCAATCCCCATGATTTCGGTGATCTCACCCTGGCTGCTTCCCTGGAACACTTCCAGTTTCCCCAACCAGTACTCCCCCGAGATATCATAAGTCTCCGATTCCCAGGTCTGAAATATGGAGGAGATCAGCTTGAGCCTTACCGAAGAAGTGGGCTTGTAACTCAGGGTCACGGCGGCGAGCCAGTTCTGATACCGGTCGACCTCCCTGCCGTCGAAATAGATCTTGATTTTGTAAGCTTCGTCGAGGGTTCCGAAACTGGTCTCCCGGGTTTCGGGGATTAATTTGTAGGAGTTGTTGGTAAAGGTACCCAGAACCGAAACCTCCCATTTTTTATTGATCTCATAATTCAGCAATCCCTGGACGTCAAAGAACCTGGGTTTGTAGTTCCCTTTGGTGTCAAGACCTTTCAGAAAGTAGGTATTGGTTTTATAGCGAACGCCGAGCAGGTATGTGAACTTTTTGGTGATAGATCCTTCCAAATGTGCGTTTGCACCCAACAGGCTGACGTCGAATGAACCGGCAAATTCACGGGGTTTTTTGTAGCGGATATCGAGGACCGACGACATCTTGTCGCCGTACTTGGCGTCAAACCCTCCCGCTGAAAAAGAGATGCCAGAAACAAGATCGGGGTTGAGAAAGCTTTGTCCCTCCTGCTGACCCGACCTAACGAGAAAGGGGCGATAGATCTCGATATCGTTAACAAAAACCAGGTTTTCGTCATAGTTGCCTCCCCGCACCGAATACTGTGAGCTGAGTTCATTGCGGGAGGATACCCCGGGCATTGTTTTGATCAGGTCTTCCACACTGGCGTTGATGGTGGGGATGAAAGTCATGATTTTGGGATCGAGCCGGCTGAAAGTACTGGTTCGCAGTTGCTGGTCTTTTACTTCGATCGATTCAAGTTGTGTGGAAATCTGCCTGAGGCCATGGTTCAGGATTCTGGTTTCACCCGGTTTCAGCCGGATGGGAACAGAGTCGGTCTCATAGCCCACGAATGAAAACAGGATAACCAGGTCGGTATTTGGCGGTACTCTCAGTTCATATTTGCCATTGGCGTCGGTGGTTGTGCCAACGGTAGTTCCTTTAATGGCGAGGTTTACAAACTGCAGCGTCTGTCGTGACTCCCACAGGGTCACGGTGCCCCGGAGGATTGCAGCCTGACCGGCCGGCGGGTTGGTCTGCTGGCCGAACGATTCCGCGATCAGCAGAAATAATGCAGCGATGATCAGCAATCGTTTCAAGGATTCTTGTCTTTAAGCCGTTCTTCCTGAGATTTGAATTTTCCCTCCTTCCAGGCTTTAATGAATTTTGCCCAGGCAAAGGGATTAAAGATGTTGAAGGGTTGCTGCTGTCCGAAGTAGTACAGCTTGCTCGTCTGGTTGTCGATATAATTCCGGTAGTTCATGGAAGCATCCATCGGATATTCTTCGGCCTTCATACGGATATCGGCTGCCTGCAAGTTTTTTCGTGCGATTTCAAGATCATCATCCGGAATTTTCAGTTCGACAAATGCTTTTTTAAAGTCCTCCAGGGTCGGCCAGGGGAAAATGAAGGCGGCCGCCAGTGTCAATGTATCTGCAGTCATAAGCTGGATCAGGGAGTACCGTTGTTTGGTGATGGTATCGGGGATGACGAACGAGGCCGGCTTGAATCCCAGGGCGCTGAATATCACTGTGTCTTTTTTGTGGGCCACAAAAGAAAAGTACCCGTTTGCATCACTGGTGGTTCCCCGGTGGCTGCAAATGTCGTGGATCT
Organism: Bacteroidales bacterium; assembly: GCA_028706295.1. Lineage (GTDB taxonomy): Bacteria > Bacteroidota > Bacteroidia > Bacteroidales > FEN-979 > CAIVAT01. The sequence continues at coordinate 883 of JAQWBQ010000074.1, read as the reverse complement.
TGGCGTATGGCACCGGATTCAGACTGTCGGCAGTGATGGTGATCCCTGAAAACTGAACCAGATCGTCATTCTCCCGGTTGGTTTGCTGCTGCGCCCATGTTGTGATGCCCGGAAAGAGGACGAGCAGGAACAGCAACAGGCAGCAGGAGCTTGATTTCATTCGGGTGTCAGGTTCTTTAACATTAAACGTAAGCAACGACATTTTATTTCCCGTTTGTACAGGCAAAAAAAATGCTGTTACATCGTAACAGCATTTTTACCCATGAAAAAAAAACTTACTTAGTAAGATATCCTTTTTCCCTTGCTTCTTTAATGCAGGTGTAAATACCTTTTTTATTCATATGACGCAATCCTTCTGCTGAAATATTGAGCGTAATATTGCGGTCTTCTTCGGCAATGTAAAAGGTTTTGGTTTGAATGTTGGGACTGAACCAACGTTTTGTTTTCTTGTTGGAATGAGATACAGAATTTCCTTTGATTGCTGTTTTACCTGTTATTTCGCAAATCCTTGCCATGACGATACTGATTAAATGCCTTTCAAAATGGAGTGCAAAGATAGGTCTTTATTTTAAATCTGCAAAATTTTCTTTCGTAACATGTTAAGCGCTTGCAATGCCGTTCTTCTGATGTTGCGTTCGCGGTTGTCGCCAAAGGTAAACAGGGAGCTGACGACTTCACCGGGCGAAGCGATGGCGATCCATGTCGTCCCGACAGGCTTCTCCGTTGATCCGCCATCCGGCCCTGCAATCCCGGAGGTCGCGATCACATAATCGGTTTCAAAGCGTCTCTGAATACCGGTAGCCATCTCCTCGACCGTCGCCTGACTCACGGCGCCATGCTTTTGAAGCGTTTCAGGAAGCACTCCGGCCAGCTCGCTCTTAAT
>JAQWBQ010000134.1 GCA_028706295.1 Bacteroidales bacterium | reverse complement strand
CCGGCCGACCTTGACCTGGTGGATGGATTTATAGATAAGCCTGATTTTGCTGTAGATGAACTTCTCAAGGGTGTACCTGAAACTGAACCAGGTGATCATGAACAACAAAGCCGAACTGATGACCAGCAACGACCAGGCAAAAGGTTCTGACAGGGCACCGGGATAGAGAATGGCGACAGAAATGATAAACAGTACCGCGTAAACCCCTGAGATGATCAGGGCATTGAGAAATGCAAGATTTTTGGGATCATGGAATTTCATGATTGTTCAAATTTGTACCCCACCCCCTTTATGGTTTTTATGCTCTCGGTGCCTACTTTTTCACGGATCCGGCGGATGTGGACATCGATGGTGCGGTCGCCCACCACAACATCCTCGCCCCAGACGTTGGCAAAAATCTCTTCACGGGTCACTACCTTCTCAGGTTTCGAAACCAGGAACTGCAACAATTCAAATTCCTTTCGGGCGAGGGTGATCTCCATCCCCTCTTTCAGGATCAGGTATCGGTCTTTGTCGATGGTGAATTCTTTCAGCTGGATGATGCTGCCCGTTGCTTCCGGTTCCTTGTATCGGCGGAGAATGGCCTGGATCCGGCTGATGAAGACTTTCGGTTTGATCGGTTTTGTGATGTAATCGTCGGCACCCGCCTCAAATCCGGCAATCTGGGAATAGTCTTCTCCGCGGGCCGTCAGGAACACGATGAGGGTCTCCTTAAGCTCAGCGCTCTTCCGGATTTCCCGACAGGCTTCCATCCCGTCCATCACGGGCATCATAACATCGAGAATGATGAGTTGTGGCCTGAACTCCTGGGCGAGTCTGACCGCCTTCTGGCCATTTTTTGCCTTCAGAACCCGGAATCCCGCTTTCTCAAGGTTGTATCCCAGGAATTCAAGGATATCGGCTTCGTCGTCGGCCAGTAAAATAGTTATCTGGTTAGGCTCCATAGTATCAGTCGTTAAACAGCATCTTCTTTTAGATGCAGTTATCCCGGAAGAAACAGCATTTCATTAATTGCGAACCTGTTCCGATTTGGTATAACGGGGTAAAGATAAAAAATAATGGTGAAACGCATGAAGTACTGATTGCCAGGGGGTCTTTGTCTGTTGTTATTTCAATTGGATTGCGTACTTTTATCGCCGGTTTGAGTCCGACCGTTCAAAGACAAAGGGAAGGGTAACTGTTTCGGTTATGGATCCGGGTTCCGGCCTTTTTCCTGCCGGGCATGTGCCTAAGTCATTGTTATGAACAGATTTATTCCTGTACCGAGCGTCTGAAAAATAAAGCACGGATATGAAAAGATGGTTCATTATACTGTTCTTATTGTTTCCACTGGTATCCTTTTCTCAAAAATTCAATGGAGGGATTCTGGCCGGGGGCCTGGTAAGCCAGGTGGATGGCGACACCTACGAAGGTTATCATAAATTCGGTTACCTTGCCGGAGGATTCGTGAATTTACAGGTATCGCCGCATTCCTCTTTTCAGCTGGAAATGGAGTACATTCAGAAAGGAAGCCGGGTGCATGCCGATAGCATTACCAATACCGGAACCACCCGCATTACCAGACTTCACTACCTTGAAATCCCGCTGCTGTATCAATACACCTTTCTGAAACGGGTTCAGGCAGAAGTCGGACCGGCAGCCGACATCCTGCTCGGATCGTATGAGGAGGTCAACGGAATAGAAGTGCCATACATCACCGTTCCTTACCGGACCGTTACGCTGAGCGGCATCATCGGGGTTTCCTGTTACATCACTGACCATCTCAAGGCAGGACTCCGGTTCAACTATTCCCTGCTCTCGATCCGGACCGATGTTGTTGCCGGCGCCCGAAAGATCCTTTTCGAAACCGGGCAGTACAACAATGTGCTTTCGCTGTCGCTGAGTTGGGACTTCAGGGCAAGAACCGGTGGACGAAGGGACTAGCAGACAAATTGATTTACGATTGCCATGATTTACGATTGCCATGATTTACGATTGCCATGATTGAAAATGTGCTAATGTGCTAATGTGAAAATTTTTAATTATTGTTTTTTCCCTAATCGCTAATCGCTGATCGCTAATCACTAATTTGCATTTTGACATTTGAATTTTGAATTAATGACTTTTTTCCCTATTGCCTATTTCCTCATTTGAGATTTGAATTATTTTGGATAAAAAAGATATCATCGTAGGAGTCACAGGTGCCAGTGGAGCGATCTATGGCAAAATGCTCATAGAGAAGATCCTGACGCTTGATTCACAGATCCGGAGGTGTGACCTTATCGTTTCGGGAAATGCGGGGGCGGTATGGAAATTCGAGCTGGGAGCCGAGCCGGAAAAGTTGTTTCCATCATTCGATCCGGCGGAAAAGGGGAAACCGGAAATGGGAGCCTATGCATCGGGGATCATTACCCGCGTCAATTCCGGTTCCAAGGGTGGAGTAATGCTTCGCCATTTTTCACCCGGTGATTTTTTTGCTCCCATGGCTTCCGGTTCGGCCGGTTACGATGCCATGATCATTTGTCCTTGTACCATGGGTACGATGGGGCGGATTGCCTCAGGGATATCATCCGACCTGATGACCCGTGCCGCCGATGTCATGCTGAAAGAACGACGAAAATTGATCCTGGTTCCGCGGGAGACCCCGCTCAGCCTGATCCATATCAATAACATGAAACTCCTGACAGAGGCCGGAGCTATTATTTGTCCTGCCAATCCGTCGTTTTACAGTCGGCCATCCACCATTGGCGATTTGTGTTTGACGGTTGTCGACCGGGTTCTTACCCTTACCGGCCTGGAAATTACCGGCTATCGCTGGGGAGCGGATCAAACCGGCGTCTGACACGGGAATCTGATCACTCCGTATCACCGGTTCGCGCATCCTGCGCTGCACGTATCACATTTCGTTTGAAGTTTTGGTATCCGATCCTTTGAACGGCGGAGTCTCTGAAAATTTCGAGGAATTGCTCTTCCGTCAATGAAATCCAGTCTTTTGTATGAAAAGTGATCAATTCGGTAAACGGACTGAATTCCGGGTCTGCATTCGGACGGGCATAGCGGTTGTACGGGCAAATATCCTGACAGATGTCGCAACCATAGATCCTCCCGTGCAGTTTTAGATTGGTCGGAGCGCCGTGTGCGGGATGCAGTTCGATGGTGTGGTAAGATATACAGCGTTCGATCCGGAGTTGGTAAGGGTGATCCAGAGCTCCCGTGGGACAAGCCTGAACACAACGATTACAATTGCCGCAATGGTCAGACATGACGGGATCAGGATCGAATTCCAGTTCCGTCAGGATGATCCCGATAAAGAAGTAAGAACCCCCTGTTTTATGGATCAGCAGGGTATTTTTTCCCTGCCAACCGACTCCGCACCGGTTGGCCCAGACTTTTTCGAGAACCGGGCCGGAGTCGACGAATGATTTACATCGGTGCGGCCCATATTCCTGTTGCAGCCACCGGGTCAGTTGTTCCAGCCGTTCCCGCATGATCCTGTGGTAATCCCTGCCATAAACGTGTTTCGATATCAGGTAATTATCATCGGCAGGTTGGATCCGGGCAGGATAATAGTTCATCAGAACAGCAATGACCGACCGTGCCCCCTTCAGGACCAGTTCGGGGTTGAGTCGTTTTTCCAGGTAAGATTCGAGGTAGTGGAGCCCGGCATGACCGCCTCTGTTGAGAAAACCGGAATAGAAAGGCCTCAGGTATTCAAGCGGTTCACAACGGGCCACTCCGCAAGCGTAAAACCCCAGTCGTTTCGCCTCCTCTTTGATCCGATCTGACAACATAAAAATTCACTCAATCACTCATTCAATCAATAAATCAGTCAATCAGTCAATCAATCATTCAGTCATTTATTTGTCCACTGGTGCCGTGGTGCAATAGTGCCGTGGTGAAATAGGGAAAAGGTAAATTAAAAATTCACTCAATCACTCATTCACTCTTAAGAAACTAATTTATAGGTACTAGTTGAAATCCGTATATAGAAGCTTGATTTTTAAGATGTTTTAATTTTCGTTCTTTGAATAGCTGGTTATAAGTTTCAATTGACAAA
>JAQWBQ010000073.1 GCA_028706295.1 Bacteroidales bacterium | reverse complement strand
TTCGATATCTGGCTAAAATTTTATAATGAGAAACGACCTCACCAAGGATATAGAAACATGGGAAAAACTCCAATAGAAAGGTTCTTAGAGTACAGTAAAAATGTTATGTAAGGAACTTAAGAATACACATTAGCTTCTATCTCGGAAATCCATTTCAGCACTGACGGCAGCTGGACTATTGAACTTGGGTTTTTCTTCAATTATGCTTCTCAAGTCGATTCGATCAGGTTAGAATCATCATCGGGAAGCTCCATAATCAAGTTCTATACGCTTATTCCGGGGGGAGGATTCCCAAACTTTAACCACCTCGCTGTTATCACAAATTTAAACCTTCAAACACCGGTTTCCATAAATCCCCTTGCAGATTATGTTAAGACAATCAGTTATAACTACGGATCCGAAAGATCTGATTATGTTGCGTTCGGAAATTACCCAGGATCATTTCTTGATTGTAAACAAAGAGGGGAATCGATCTCTTACATCTCGTATTTAAATGGTTCCGACTATAGAGATAGCTTTTGTGTTGATAAATCCCCTACCATCGGAATTGGAAATGACACAACCGGAAAGTTAAGCCGTTATTGCGGGAAGATATACGACCCATCAGGAAATGTTTTTACCCATGGTTACTTTTCGCTACCGCCACATATAGGTATATTTATTGATATTCAACCTGATGGCTCCTTTCTTGAAACAGTATTTTCCAGGAGATATACCTTTGACACTATCACCATTGTTTTAACGAATTGGCCCAACTATTCCAGTCAAACCTACAAGGTTGAACACGTTGACTTTTGCGTGAGGCCAGACTCGCTGCACACCCAGGATATCATTGCGACGAGCCTCATCACTGCCGTCGACAAACACGAACCGGATCAGGAAAGTGTGGTTGTAGTATCGCCAAATCCTTTTACCGATAAGGTTACGTTCTTTTTTAATATGAGGAATCCGGATCCATCTGATGAGATGAGTTTTACAATTTATGGCCGGGATGGACGGCAATTGAAACAGATTAAACCGATTGCTTTTCAAAACAAATATGAATGGATCCCGGATGAATATATTCCGACAGGCGTCCTTGTATTTCATATGAAGAAAAACGGAAAAACGGTAAAAACGGGAAAATTTTTAAAATTATAAACACCCATTATGCGCTCAGTGTTTTTACTCCTGATATTTTTGTTGATATACACAACCGGTTCCAGCCAGGGATTAAGTTTTTACAAAGAAAATATCACCATGAAAATTACGAAGGACTACTTTCATGTTACTGGTATTTATTATCTGCGAAACGACAGGAATTCAAGCGAAATCCTGATTTATCCTTACCCTGTTGACTCTTTGTATGGTCCGGTTGATTCAATCTATATCTACAATATGACCACCCATAAGAATATCACCCCATTGAAAACTGATTTGTACAAGACCGTTTTTAAAGTTGATTTCAGTCATCCCGGTGATCTTGTTATCCAGATCTCATACGGTCAAAAGCTCAACGGGAACCATGCTGAGTATATCCTGAAGTCGACCATTAGCTGGAAACAGCCCCTCAATCAGGCCGATTATCAATTAATAGTCCCATCAGGACTTCAGATTCGCAGCTTCTCTATGGTGCCACACGATTCGATCGTTACCGATCAGGAGGTAGTATATTTATGGAATAAATACAACTATATGCCTTCCGAAAATCTAATTTTTGAATATAAAGAGAGATGAAACAGGTAATGTGTGAAGTGTTTCAAGATCAACGTCCATTTGAAATGAACGTTAAATGCCTGTCAAAAGGCCTTTACACTCTTAAAATACACACCCGGTCAGGAGTTGAGATAAAAAAACCTGTTATTTCCTGATAACAAAATTCAAAAAATCAAGCCATAAATAATGCTTTTACAAAAATTAATGAAGCGTTCAGACCGATGGTATCTCCTGTAGTACTCCCCGAATAACACTTTTACCGTCATTGAGATCCCGGTGGATTGGTTCCTGGTTCAGGGTGTTGGATAGGCAAGAAGACAGGACATTGATGATGGAGAAAATTATTTCCGCATATTTTGCGGGAAATATTTGTAAATGCGGAGAATAGGTCTTATATTTGACGCATAAACTGCGGAAAAAGTGAATTTTTATATCTATCACCGTAAGGATTGGCCACATTTTACCTGGGATAATAATTACCTGATTTCCCCGTTGGGAAAAGTCAGATATATGCAAGGTAAATTGGTCGGTAAAATGGAGTCCCTGGGTTTTAACCTGAAAAATGAAGCCATATTGGAAACCTTGACTTTGGATGTTTTGAAATCAACCGAAATTGAAGGCGGGATTTTAAATCCTGATCAGGTTCGTTCATCCATTGCCAGGAAATTAGGTATGGATATTTCCGGTTTAGTTGATTCAGACAGACATGTTGATGGAATGGTTGATCTGATGTTGGATGCTACTCAGAATTTTTCAAAACCGCTGAATTCAGAAAGATTGTTTGGATGGCATTCAGCTTTGTTCCCCTCGGGAAGAAATGGAATGCGCAATATCACCGTTGGAGCCTGGCGTAAGGATTCAACCGGGCTGATGCAGGTTGTTTCAGGCGCAATGGGTAAAGAAAAAGTACATTTTCAAGCTCCGGCAGCCTCTATACTTGAGGATGAAATGAAAAAATTCATTTCCTGGTTTAACAATGAAGAACAATCAGACCCGGTGATAAAAGCAGCAGTTGTGCATTTATGGTTTGTGACCTTACACCCGTTTGATGACGGCAACGGAAGGATTGCCCGTGCATTGACTGATATGTTATTGGCGAGGTCAGATGGAAGTTCTCAGAGGTTTTATAGTATGTCGGCACAAATAAGGTTAGAACGAAAAGGGTATTATTCCATTTTAGAAAAGACACAGAAAGCAGACCTTGAGATCACCGACTGGTTGCACTGGTTTTTAATATGCTTATTGAATGCCTTGGAATCGACCAATCGTATTCTGGAGAACGTTCTCAACAAGGCGCAGTTTTGGAACAAATATTCACAAACAGTATTGAATGACAGGCAAAGGCTGATGATCAATCAATTGTTGGATGGATTTTCCGGAAAGTTGACCTCCTCCAAATGGGCTAAGATGTCAAAGTGTTCATCTGATACTGCACTAAGGGATATTCAGGATTTGATACAAAAAGAAATATTAAGAAAGGAATCTGGCGGCGGAAGAAGCACCAATTATGAGCTTATCGGGATAGATGAAAAGAGAGAGATAAACGGTAAATAACAATCCCTGTTTTTCGTAAATAAGATTCCCTGGTTATCGCATAAAACATCAATGTCTTTTTAACTTTAAGGTGCCCATCCACCGGAAAAGAACGGGTGTTTCAAAAATACGATTCTCCCGGTTTCCCGGAAAAGTCTACATTTGCAATCGTGCTCCCGAAATCATTCACCGGAAAACTGTTGGTGTGGCGGTTGCGGCATATCCGGCTACGCCGGTTTGTGTTGCTGCTCAGCGTGCTGGTTGGTATTGGCAGCGGACTTGCCGCGGTGGTTCTGAAAAATACCCTGTATTACACGAACTATTTTCTCACCAATGGATTCAGTTTTCACGGCCTCTATTACCTGTACCTGCTTTATCCGGTGGCCGGGATCATCCTTACCTTCCTGTTCATCAAGTATCTGGTCAAAGACAACATCAGCCACGGCGTCAGCAAAGTACTCTATGCCATTTCGAAAAACAACAGTCGGATCAGGCCGCACAATTCATATTCCTCGCTGATCGCCTGCACCCTGACGCTGGGATTCGGGGGATCGGTCGGGCCCGAGGCTCCGCTGGTCCTTTCCGGATCGGCGATTGGCTCCAACCTGGCCAGGCTGTTCCGGCTCGATTACAAAACCACAACCCTGCTCATCGCCTGTGGTGCGGCAGGAGCCATCGCAGGCATCTTCCAGGCGCCCATCGCGGGAGCTATTTTCGCCATCGAGATCCTGATGCTCGACCTCACCACGGCAACGCTGATCCCGCTGCTTATCTCCACAGTTACCGCCTCCATTGTCGGATACCTGCTCATGGGCAAGGAGGTGCTGTTTTCTTTTACCCTGACCAATCCCTTTATATTAAAACACATTCCGTTTTATCTGCTCCTCGGAATTTTCACCGGACTGATCTCCGTCTATTTTATCCGGGGTTCCATCTCCATCGAAAACCTGTTGAAAAAAGCCGCGGTTCCTTTCAGGATCGTTCTGGCCGGCGTCGGACTCGCCACGCTCATTTTCGCCTATCCTTCGCTCTTCGGTGAAGGATACACGGTGTTAAAGTCGGTGATCAGCGGAAGCGGGGAGATGATCGGGAACCCCGCACTATTCGGTTCTCTCAGGGAGGGCCCCTGGACCTTCCTCGTCATTGTTTTCGGGCTGATCTTAATGAAGGTGGCGGCCATGGCCCTGACCCAGGGCAGTGGCGGGATCGGCGGGACCTTTGCCCCGTCGCTCTTCGTCGGAGGCATCAGCGGGTATTTCTTCGCTGCAGCCATGAACCTGGTTTTCGGACTTTCGCTCTCCCAGGCCAATTTTGCACTCGTTGGCATGGCCGGCGTCATGTCGGGCGTCATGTCGGGACCCCTCACCGCCATTTTCCTCATCGCCGAGATCACAGGCGGATACCTGTTGCTCACCCCGCTCATCATCACCGCTTCCATGGCCTACCTTACCACGCACCTCTTCGAAAGTCACTCCATTTATGCCCGTCAGCTCGCCGCCCGTAAGGAACTTATCACCCACGATAAAGATAAGGCCGTGCTGTCGTTCATGTCGTTGCGCCCGCTGATCGAAACCAATTTCGCCACCATCGCTCCCGACGCCACCCTGGGTGAACTGGTTAAGGTAGTGGCCAAGGCTTCACGCAATGTCTTCGCGGTAGTCGACGATAAAGGAACCCTGCAGGGTATCGTGATGCTCGATGGCATCCGGGAGATCATGTTTGATCATTCCCTGTACGACAGCACTTTTGTGAAGGATCTGATGGTAAAACCCGACTGCGTGATCGATCCCGGCGATTCGATGGATGCCGTGGTTCAGCTTTTCCAGCAAAGCGACCGGTACAACCTGCCGGTACTCGAACATGGAAAGTATATAGGTTTCATATCCCGGGCAACGGTATTTTCTCAATACCGTGAGATGCTCCGGAAGTTCTCGGAGGATTGATTTCTAATATCCGAAAACGTCTTTCAGCTCCAGATTTTTCACATTTCCGTAAGTGGAAAGGGTGTTGACATCGAGTTCACCTTTTTTCCCCAGTACCATGATGTGGAACTGCTTATCCTTGATATTTTTTTGCTGAAAGGCCTTCAGATCAGCAAAAGTCATGGATGGTATCCGTTCGTAAACATCTTTGCGGATGTCGTAGGTAAGCCCGAATTTCTGAGCATTGATATAGTTGAACAGTACCTGAGCCTTGGTGATGCGTTCGGTTCTGATTTTATTGATGATGGCCTCTTTCGAAGCATTCATCGCCTTTTCGCTTTCAGGCATGTTGTTGAAAATACCCGTCATGGCTTTCATGGCTTCGGGCAACTTATCGATCTGGGTTCCGATATACGAAAAGACATAGAAATTGAGCCAGGGCTGGGCCGGTGAACGGTATCCGGCATAGGCGCTGTAAGCCAGTCCCTTTGATTCGCGGATTTCCTGGAATACTATGGAGTTCATACTTCCCCCGAAATATTCGTTGAAAAGCCGGATGACCGGAACCTGTAGTTTGTCAAACTTCTGCGATTTCGACAGCATGATGATCTCCACCTGTTTCATGTCGTAATCGACTGCGTAAACCTTGCTCTGCTCCGTGGGGAGTTGCTCGAAACGGGTATTTACTGGAACCGGTTTCATGGCCGTGGCAGCCTTGATCTCCTTATTGAGAACATTGGTCAGATTTCCGGTCGAAAGCGGCCCGTAATAGAGGATTTTATGCTGATAACCGGTCAGTTCGCGGATGGTTTTCACCAACTCTTCGGCTTTCAGGGCGTCGAGTTCCGAAGCTGAAAGTATATTGGTATAGGGAGACTTTTCGCCATATACGCCATAGTTGTACATCGCCTGCCAGAGGATGGTCTGTTTGGAAAGCTTGTCGTCGTCACGGCGTTTTTTGATGTCGGCTACCAAATTGGAAAGGGCTTCGCTGTTGGGTTGTGCATCGCTGAGGATCTGACCGAACAGTTCGATGGCCCCGGGCATGCTCTCACTCAACCCGCTGATCGATACCCAAACTTCATCTTCACCGCTGTTGACGTTGAAGGAACATCCGAGTTTGTAAAATTCCTCCTGTACCTGACGCGGCGTGAGTTTGGAAGTGCCCAGATATTTAAGGTAGTCGAGCGCGATGCCAAGTTTGCGGTCGGCATTGGTACCCATTTCATAATAATAGTAGAGTGAAAAGGTGTTGCTTTCGTTGTTTTTCCTGTAGAGGACCGGGGTGTTGTTCCGGGTGTTGAACTGGCTCACATCCTTGCTATAATCGAGGAAGACCGGCTCAATCGGTTTTGAGGGTTCAGCCACAATCTTTTTCAGGAAAGCCGATTCATCATCCCGGTTCATGGTGACCGGAGTGATTTGGGGCTTCACGATTTTGGTCACTTCGGGCGATTTCCCGGTGCGTTTATAAACGATCACATAGTTTTCGGCATATGTTTTATTGGCATAATCGATGATCTCTTTTTTGGTGATCTTCGATAATCTGTCAACGTTATGGATGATGTCGGCATGGGGGATCTCCTTGATGAATTCGCTCATCAGCTCCATGGCGCGACCGCTGTTCGACTCATTCCTTCTGATTTCGCTGAGTTTGATATCATTGATAATAGCCGGGATCAGCCAATCGGGGAATTCACCTTTTTTGACCAGTTCGATCTGGGCCATGATGAGGTCTTTCACTTCTTCCAAGGACTGGCCTTCTTTGGCTTTTCCCGAAAAGATGTTCACCGAATAATCTTTAAGAATATAGGAGAAGGCGCTGGCTTCGAGAACTTTCTGTGCCTGGTTGAGGTTGAGATCCATGAGTCCCGCGGTGCTGTTGCTCAGGATCATGTTGAAGATAGTCACCAGATCGGCATCGGGTGTGGCGGCGCCGCCCATGCGGTAGCCGATGGTCACCGATTCGGCATCGGGTCCGAGAACCTCTTTAATGACGGGTTTGGCAATAGGGACTTCAATAGCGGGAACATAAGGTTTGACGGGCTTTGCCTGCAGGGTTCCGAAGGTCGCGTCAACCTGGCGGATCACCTCTTCGGGGTTAAAATCGCCCGACAGAATAACCGCCATATTGTTGGGGACGTACCTCGAAGCAAAGTAGGCCTTCAGGGAGGTGAGCGACGGGTTTTTCAGATGTTCAACGGTACCGATGGTGGTCTGTGTGCCGTAGGTATTGGTCGGGAACAATCCTGCGAAGAGCTCTTCAAAAATCTTATCCTCATCGTTGTCGAGGCTCATGTTCTTTTCCTCATAAACGGTCTCCAGTTCGGTATGGAAAATCCGGAAAACGGGATCCTGGAAACGTTCTTTTTCGATATCGAGCCACTGGGTGATTTTGTTGGAAGGAATATCGTTAATGTAAACAGTCTCTTCGAAGGAGGTGAAGGCATTGGTTCCCTTGGCTCCGATCACCGACAACAATTTATCGTATTCGTTGGCGATTGCAAACCCCGCGGCAATTCCCGAAATGCTGTCGATTTCGTGATAGATGGCTTTACGTTTTTCAGGATCGGTGGTGCCCTTATAAATTTCGAAGCGTTTCTCAATCTGGTCAAGCAGGGGTTTTTCCTTCAGATAGTCCTTGGTACCGAACTCATCGCTTCCTTTAAACATAATGTGTTCGAGGTAGTGCGACATCCCGGTGTTATCGGATGGGTCGTTCTTGCTGCCCGTGCGAACCGCGATGGCAGTCTGGATGCGGGGAGCATCCTTGTAAACCGTCAGATAAACCTTCAGACCATTACTGAGGGTGTAAATCCTGACCTTCATCGGATCGCCGGGAACAGTGTCGTATTTGTAGCTCTTCTGAGCTATAAGGTCAGTTGTCCAGGCCGATACAATGATCATCACCTGAAGAATCAATATGAATCGTTTCATTAGAAAAAAAATTGGTTGGAAAAGATTAGATGATGTTTGTTAGTTCCTACAAAATTACAAAAATCACTGTGATTTCGACTGAGAAATCCGCATTATGATGTTTTGTTTACCGGTTGAACAGCGAGGACTATAGATTCTGCCGGTTATTTATGGAACTTTCGGATAAAATCTTCCACCTCGGGAACGCCTCCCTGGTAGATCAGGTAACCGTTGTAAGGTTCGCGCGGGGTGATTTCGCCGTTGATCGGGGTCAGCATGATCTCCTTCACCTTTTCCAGGTCGTTGGTCTGTCCGAGCGCCCAGCTTAATTTTATAAAAGCAGTCTCAGGCAGCATGTTCTCGGCCGGGATGATCCCTTTGGCCATCAGGTCGCGGCCCGTGTCGTAAACGAACATGTGCACATATCCCCAAAGGGTCTGAACGGTCATGTAAATGGCGACGCCTTTCGCGATGGCCCGTTCGATTGCCGGGTAAATCGGTTTGTTGACATGTCCGAGACCGGTACCGATGATGATAATCCCCTTGTAACCGGCATCCACCAGTCCGTCGATCACATCGGGCTGCATGTTGGTATAGTAATAGATCATCGTCACCTTCTCCTCGTAATACGGGAGGATAGTCACGTTGCGGTCTTTACGCCTGCGGTTATAATCCTGTTTGATGGGAATGACCCCGTTGCGTGTGACTGTTGCCAGCGGGGTGTCGCCGATGGTCCGGAAGGTCGACCGGTACGAGGAGTGCATCTTTCGTACCCGGGTTCCCCGGTGCAGAAAACCGTATTCATCGGATGTAGGGCCGAACATGCAAACCATGGTTTCGGCAATATCGCCGTGTGCTGCGGCCGTGGCGGCATGCATCAGATTAAGGGCTGCATCGGAACTGGGCCGGTCGGACGACCGCTGAGATCCTACCAGTACAATCGGAACCGGTGAATTCTGAACCATGAAGGTCAGGGCCGCTGAGGTGTAGTGGAGGGTGTCGGTACCGTGACCGATGATGATCCCGTCGATCCCTTTTTCGATCTCATGACCGATGGCAACAGCCAGTTTTTTGTATTGTTCGGGGCCCATGTTTTCGCTGAACACAGCGAAAAGCTTTTCGGTAGTCAGGTTGCAGATATCGGCCAGCTCCGGCACCGCGCCATACAACTCGCCCGGTGAAAATGCCGGAATTACCGCTCCTGTCCGGTAATCGAGCCTCGAAGCAATGGTACCGCCGGTTCCCAGCAATTTTACATTTGGCTTTTCCTTGGAATAGGGAAACTCCTTCTCGGGAATTTTGTAAACTGCCTTTTTATAGCCCAGCTCCGTAACAGCAGTAATCCCTGTGATGTCGATTCCGATGTTATATCCCGTAAAAATCTTCAGAACGATATGCTTGTCATCCGTATTCTCGGCACGGGGCAGAATAGTCCCTTCAAAGGTTCCCCTCGTTGAATCGACCCGTACCCGGGCCCAAACCCTGGCATTGTATTTCTGTAGTACTTCGAGTGCACGACCCTTATAACCCTGAAAAATATCTTCGCTCATTTTATTTTTAGATGTAATTGTTTCTATTTACGATTGCCAAAGCCAGAAAGTGAGGATGCAAAATGAATTCAAAATAGGGAATAGTTATTAGCGATTAGGGATTAGTTATTAGCGATTAGCGAATAGAAAAAGTCAATAGTTCAAAATACAAATATTAATATTTAAAATTCAATCAATCATTCAGTCATTCAGACAATCAGTAAATTTTTCATTCACTCAATCACTCAATCACTCATTCACTCATTCACTCAATCCTTTTGTCCACCTGTCCGCTGGTCTTCATGACCGTTTCACACAACTCCCGCATCGGAATATTTCCGGTTGCCAGTTTGCTGAGGTTTCCCATGATCCAGCGGGAACCGGCCATGTCGTCGGGAGAGGTTCTGATCTCCCGGTATTTTCTGACAAGATAGGGAACCTTTGCAACGATTTCTTCCGCAGGGATCCTTTTAAAGTTTAGCGTCACAAGGATCGACTCGAAATCCATTTTGGGATGTTGATAGAGGTGTACCAGCATCCTCCTTGCAAGTGAAAGATCGAGGTTTGAATCTTTCAGAAATTTCAACAGATCAAATACCTTTTCGCTGCTGAAACCCGGCATCAGGGGATACTGTCCTTCGAGGTGCTTCAGCGTATGTGCCAACAGGGTCGCGGTAAAGCGCGCCGGAACCTGCAGCTCTGACCAGATGCGTTCGATGAGCGGCAACAGATTCTTTTTCAGTAGATAAGTAAAGGTGTCTTCGGGAACCTTCCAATCCATCAACTGTTCGATCCTATCAGCTACCAGTTTCGGCAGGGTTCCTTCAATTTCACGGATGGTTTCATCTTCCAGCGGTATCGGGGCGGAATCGGTGTCGGGATACATGCGGTCGGCGCCCGGAAGCACCCGTTCAAAGATCGTGGTTCCGTCGGCAAACGATTTACGGGTTTCGTTGGGGACGCCGGTGAACGCCATCCGGCAACGTTCCTCAATTGTCTCCAGCGCCGTTTTAATGTCGTCGGCCGGACCCCAGAAGATAATCTGTGCATCGCCCTCTTTGCTTCCCAGGAGTGATTTCACTTTATTCCATACCTTCTCACCCGCAGTACCATCCGGCATTTCCGAATGGATCATGTTGGGCTTTTCAATACAGGCGATCACTTTGAGGCGATCGGTAAATTCATCGGCAAACATTTTGCCCGGTTGGGTAAAATGTGATAAAAGGCCCTGAAATTGCGGAAGATTGACCAGGTAAACCTGAAGGTCCGAATTTTTCGGAACGCCAAGGTTCTCCAGTTTAAAATCCTTTGCTTTTACTTCCCGCCAGGTCATCTTCCAGTCGGCGGGATCCTTAAACCTTTGGTTCAGAATCTCACGGATGGCCAGTAAAGCCCACTGACGGAAGGCCTCGTTGTGTGTCAACTCTGGCATCCAACGGGTATGTGCAACTCCCTTGATCTCAACCCGGGTTCCACCTTTGCAACTCACATTCACATCGGCCCGCGTAGAGCCGATCCCGGTGCGCACATTTCCGGTGCTCCGGTTCAGGAACCTGATATAATCGGCTCCTTCCCTTACTTCCGACGGGTTTTTAAAATCGGGGTAGGTAACGGTTTCGATGAGGGGCATCCCCAACCGGTCGGTGCGGTAGATCCGTACATGCCCGATGTCGGAAACTTCGCGGCAGGCATCCTCTTCAAGACTAAGTTGGATCAGCCTGACCTTCTTGTGTTTCATTTTGATCTCACCCTCGATGCCGATGATGGCTGTCCGCTGAAAACCGGTAGGAATGGAACCATCAAGGTACTGTTTCCGGGTAATGTGAACTTCGCCCACGATCTTCAATTTCGACAGCAACGAAATTCCGATGGCCTGCCTGAGCGCCTCCGGGTTGAGCGGGAATGGCGGTGTATCATCGACATCGTAAGTGCATGCCGTTTCATTTTTGATCCGGTAAATAATGTTTTTCCGGGTTCTGAACTCCATGAGCGCCGTACCGTCATACTCCCCCAGTTCGCTGAGGGTTGGCCTCATATGACGGATCAGTTCCGCGTCATAGTCATCGGCTTTCTGGTAAATTCCGGCCGGACAATGACAGAAAAGCTTTTCCCGGGTTTTTAATTGCTGGTGAACTTCCAGTCCCGACATAAAACCGATTCGGTCGTAATCGGCCTGGGTAGCTTGTTTTCGAGGCACATATCCTATCTTTTGTCTGGTTTCAGCATAGTTGCGCCTGGGATCAAAGGATTGTTTCATTTCAGTGTGAAAATAGAAAATTGAAGGGCCCAAAATTACCGTTTTTGCAGATATATCCGTCCTATTGTTCATTTCTTTTAGTAACAATGAGTTTTGTATCTTTGTCCGTTCATCTCCATGACATGCATCGCCTGATCCTGATCTTTTCCTTCCTCACCTTGCTACTGCAGGCAACCGCATCGGAAAATTTCAGAGCCGACACCGCAAAAATCCGACTGGAAACGGCCGATAGCTGGCAGTTCAGCAAAGCCATTTATGAATTCGGCCCCAGGATCGTCGGCAATGTGATCATGAGCCACGACAGCGCGTTTCTGTTTTGCGACAGCGCCTGGCTGAATGAGACGGAAAATAAGGTGGTTGCTTACGGAAATGTCAGGATTAAACTGAGCGACACCCTGAACCTATACAGCGATACGCTCAGGTATGACGGCAATACCAAGGTTGCCCGGGCAAAAAGCAACGTCCGCCTGATCGATAACCAAACCACCCTGACCACCGACACGCTGGTTTACAACCGAAATACCCAGATCGCCCAGTACGATTACTGGGGTAAGATCGTCAACGGAAAAAACTTCCTGGTCAGTCACTACGGCTACTATTACACCGACCTGAAACACTTTTTTTTCAGGGATAAAGTAATCCTGATCAATCCCGATTACAAGATGTATTCCGACACCCTGAAATACAACACAGTAACTGAGATCGCCTATTTTTTCGGTCCATCACACATCCTGAGCAATGATAAGGCCGATTCGATTTACTGTGAGAACGGATGGTACGATACCCGGCACGATATCTCGAGGTTCCGCGAAAAAGCCGGGATTTATCACGAGAACATATTCCTCACCGGCGACAGCATGTACTATGAACGAAAAAAGGGATTCGGGCAGGTTTACCAACATGCTGTAATCCTCGATACCGTCCAGGATGTATTGCTCACCGGTAATTACGGAGAGATGCGGCGGGCTGATGGCTTTGCCTTTATGACCGATAGCGCGGTTGCCATCCTGGCCGAAAAAAAAGACTCCCTCTTTATGCATGGCGACACCGTCAGAGCATTGTTCGACACTGCACAAAACATTAATGAAGTCCACTGCTATTTCAAGGTCAAATTTTACCGGACAAATCTTCAGGGAATGTGCGATTCGTTAGCCTGGCATCGTTCCGATTCCGCGCTGACCATGTATAAGGATCCTGTGCTGTGGTCGAGTAAAAACCAGCTCACTGCCGATTCCATCCGGCTGCAAATGCGGAATGGTGAAGCCGATTCGCTAAAACTTTTCAACACGGCTTTCATCATTATGAAAGACGATTCGGGGCAGTTCAACCAGGTAAAAGGCAGGAACATCCTTGCCAAATTCAGAAAAAATGAACTGTATAAAGTCAATGTGCTGGGTAATGCCCAGACCATTTATTACTTCCGCGATGACGACAAAACCTTGATCGGAATCAATTTTGTAAAGTCGGCCGATATGTTGATCTTCCTTGAAAATAATGACCTACAGAGTATCACCTACGTGGATTTGCCCGAATCCCACCTTTACCCTGAGAAGGACGTACCCCAGAACGAACGCAAACTGCGGAATTTCAAATGGAGGGAAGAGCACCGTCCGTTAAACAAGAAGGAAATTTTTATCTGGAAGAAGGACTAGCGGACAGGCGGACAGGCGGACTAGCGGACTAGCGGACTAGCGGACTTGCCGGACGGGCGGATGGGCGGACGAAGAGCGGACTGCCGGGTAATGTTTTCAGTTTTCCGTTTTCAATTTTCCATTGTCAATTTTAAAAGACTGATACTTTCACATATTTTTTGGGGTTTGCCTTGATGTCCTCCAGAAGGAGGTTCAGGTCGCGCGCGGCTTTTTCGACTTCTTTGTACAGTTGTTCATTATGGACCAGTTGGCCCACAGTACCTTCTCCTCTATTTATTTTTTGAAGAACCAGTTCAAGATCGGTAACGACTTTGTTAACCTGTAACAAGGTTTCAGGTATCCGTGCTTTGGTTAACGAATCGCTGATATCGGAAAAATTGGTAATGATATTGGTTATCTTGTCGTTGTTGCCTTTCAGGTTCCGGCTGATCGATTCAACATTCCCGATGATGGCAGCCAGGTTGTTGCGTTCCGAATCGACCAGGGTATCGAGGTTATGGGTGGCATGCGCAATATTCTCGAGGGTTTGCTTTACGTGTTCGATAGCGTTTACGAGATTTTCACGCGTATTTTTATTCAGAACCTCCTGGATGATCACCGCGATCGAATCGATGGAGTTGATCAGGTTTTCAGCCTTGTTTTTAAGGGGCAGCAACTGCCGGTTTACCTCTTCGCCCAGCGTGGCTTCTGTTTGAGAAAAGAGGGTATCGCCATTCTGCGCCATCACCTGAGAATTGCCGGGAATAATTTCAACTTCCCTGGAACCCAGCAAACTGGAGCTGAAAATCCGGGCAAAGGAATTCTTCGGGATGGGATAATCGCCTAATATGTAAAGTTCGACAATGATTTTTCGCGGATCACGCGGGTGAAAATAGATTTTTTTCACTTGTCCGACCTGAAGGCCCTTGATCAGGATGGGGTTGGCAGCCACCAAACCGTTCACATGGTCATACACGGCATAAAAGGTGCGGTTTGTTCTGAAAAGTTCGAGGCCCTTGAGATACATCAAACCCCAGATCAGTACAACGGTCGCGATTACGAAAACGATTCCTATTTTTATCTCTTTTTTGATCTTCACAATGTCACTTTTATGCAAACATACACATTTATTAACTGAGAAGAATCGTCCGGTCAAAAAAACGATTCCCTCCGGCAAGTTCATTTTCCCATAATCCGGTCGGCTTCCTCCTGCGAAATACGCTGGTTATCTCTGAAAACAACAATGAACGCATCATTTACCCCTCTTCTTTTTACCTCTTTCAGGAGCTTTTCGGCTCCTTGCAAAGATTTTTCGTCGCCGACCGTGTATTTGTACATGCCGTTGTGTCGGTACATTTTGACTTTACTTAATCCGGCAAATTTAGCCGATTTGAGCGACAATTCGGTGGTGCTGACCGCAACCTGGACGCGAAATGTAATTCCTGAGGTTCCGCCAACCCCGGCAGGATTCTCTCTGGCTTTTTTACGGGTGTCGGAAACCGTCGAAGCACTCCTGGTCCCCTGGTAGCTGGTGGCCTCGGGATTTTGGAGTACCGGGTTTGTAGCCGGTTGGACTTGCAGTTCCGAAGAGCCGCTCCCGGGTAGGATCATCGTGGCGTTCCTTTCACGGAACTCCTTCAATGCCCGATAGATGGCCGACGCGATGTAATCCTGACCTTTGCCCGAAATCAGAAATTTCTCTTCCGAAGCATTGCTCAGGTAACCTACTTCGACCAGGACGCTGGGCATCGTTGTTTTCCATAGAACGATAAAACCAGCCTGTCTTACACCGCGGTCATTCATCCCAACCCGTTCGGCCATCTGATTTTGGATCAGGGATGCAAAGTCGGTGCTTTGATCAAGGTTGGAATTCTGGTTCAGGGAAAATGCAATATAGGATTCGTCGGAGTTGGGATCGAACCCGCCGTAAGTTTCCTGGTAACCGGATTCCAGCAAAATAGAGGCGTTTTCAAGTTTGGCAATATTGAGGTTCGCCTGCGACTTGTGGAGGCCCATAATGTACGTTTCGGCGCCTTGCAGCGCCCGTGAATGGTTTGCATTGCAATGGATCGAAATAAACAGGTCCGCTTTGCTCTCATTGGCGATCTCAGCCCTGCGGTAGAGTTCCACGAAATAATCGCGGTCACGCGTATAGACCACCCTGACATCCTTCAGATTGCGCTGGATCATATTACCCAGTTTGAGCGCGATGGCAAGGTTGATGTTTTTTTCCTTCGACATGCGTCCAAGCGCACCGGGATCATGGCCGCCATGACCGGCATCAATGACAATGGTTCTGATTGAAGATTTTCGTTGCGCGACAAGAGCACAGGGTAACAGAAAAATAATCAGTACCGTAAAAGTCCATAAATGTCGCGGCATCCGGGATTTGCTATTGTTAAAGTATCTTAAAAAAACTTCCGTTCCAGGAATTTTAATTAGTTTTGGAACCTGAATAATAACGGACTTTTGCGCCTTTTTATTCCGAATTTTCTTAAACAAAGATAAAATATTAACGCCAGAGTACAGAAAAGAAGTTGTTAACGAAATTATCAACAGGAATGACCCTCCGGGGCCTCTTCACGGTACTGATCTTCCTGTATTCCGGCTTTTCACAGGCACAGGATACCACCGGGACCCAAAAAGCGGTTGCTCATGGCACCAATCCCGGTCAAATCAGCCGTCCCGCGGGTGACAGCCTGTCGCCCGTGAGGATTCCCGTTGACTCCCTGAAACCGGCCCCGGCGGGAAAAGATACCCTCGTAACCGATACCCTCAAAGCCGACAGCGGCATCAAGGTTAAAAAAACCTCCCGGCTGGAGGCCAAGGTCGATTATGCGGCCAAAGATTCACTTCGCTTCGAAATCAAAGGACAAAAGGTTTTCCTGTACACCGATGCCGAAATTAAGTACCAGGATATCGGCCTTAAATCGGCTTACGTGGAGATCGACTTCCCGAAAAACGCCGTCTATGCTACAGGGACGCCTGACTCAACGGGAAAATTAACCGGCACGCCGGAGTTTTCACAGGGCGGGCAGAGTTTCAAGGCTAAAGAGATGAATTACAATTTCACTACGAAAAAAGGATACATTAAAACGGTCTTTACCAAACAGGATGAGGGTTACTTACACGGGACCATCGTAAAAAAAATGGAAAACGACGTCATGTACATTCAGTCAGGCGCCTACACGACCTGCGACCGTCCGGAAGATCCTCATTTTTCATTTCAGTTCACCAAAGGAAAGGTAATCCCGGGAAAGAAAGTCATAACCGGGCCGGCATATATGGAAATTGCGAACGTAGCCACTCCCCTTGTCATCCCGTTCGGTTATTTTCCCAATAAAACAGGCCGTCGATCCGGAATCCTGTTCCCGACTTACGGCGAATCGGCCAACCGGGGATTTTATTTCGAGAACTTCGGATATTACTGGGCAATGAACCAGTATATGGATGTACAGGTTCAGGCAGATATTTATACCCGGGGCAGTTGGGCCGTGAAACCCACCCTGCGCTACAACTACCGGTACCACTTCAACGGGTCGTTTAATTTCAGCTACGCGGTCAACATCCTGGGCGCCGCCGATTCGCCCGACTACCAGAAAACTAAGGATTTTCAGGTACGATGGGTTCACAACCAGGATCCCAAAGCCCGTCCAAAAAGCAGTTTTTCGGCCAACGTGAATATTGTCAGCAACACCTTTAACAAGTACAACCTGGCATCGAGTGCACAATCCTACCTGTCGAATACCTTCCAGTCGAGTGTCAACTACGCTACCAGCTTTGCTGAAAAATATTATCTCAACATCAACTTCAACCACAGCCAGAACACCCTGAACAAAACCATCAACATCAACCTGCCCCAGGTTTCTTTTTCGGTGAACCAGTTCTATCCCTTCCGCCGCCAGAACCCGGTCGGGAAAATGCGCTGGTA
>JAQWBQ010000016.1 GCA_028706295.1 Bacteroidales bacterium | reverse complement strand
CGGATGAAAATAATGGTTACCGGCTCATAAAATTTCAACAAATATGAGGACCAGATGAACGACAGCCCCCAGAAGACCATGGCGGTCAGTGGGTAGAAATGGACCGGTAACCTGATTTTTTTCAACGGCTGCAAAATTAATTTTTTTGTGATATTTTTAGGCTTTACTGTAACATTTCGACCAGAGGTTAGTCCATGGTCATAAAACGGTTCACTTGGACAGTATCTATGTCAACATACACCAGGAATTGATCGAGGCCTGCAGTCGTGGCGACCGGGATGCACAATTCAAAATATATAAACTCTATTACAAAGCCATGTATAATACCAGTCTCCGCATCGTTAACAATTCAGCTGAAGCCGAGGATATCATGCAGGAATGTTTTCTGGATGCTTTTCGCCGGATCGGAAGTTATTCCGGGGAAGGGAGCTTTGGGTCCTGGCTGAAAAGGATCGTGGTCAACCGTTCGCTCGACTACCTTCGGAAATATAAGGAGACCGTACCCCTTGAGATGCAAACCCTCGATCTGCCCGATGATAACGATTCAGGGTACCATGAAATGATTCATTGTCAGGTTGCTGAGGTCTGTAAAGCCATATCGGAGCTTCCTGATGACTACCGGATCATCCTCTCGCTCTTTTTACTGGAAGGATATGACCATGAAGAGATTTCACAGATTCTGAACATAACCAACCAGCTTTCAAGAACCCGGTATTCGAGGGCCCGTCAAAAGCTGATATCCGTCCTTAAAGAAAAGGACCGACTCCATTCCTGTTGCAATAATTGAAATTGATATCCATGTGTATCGTAAAAACAATGCTGAACTTATGAAAAGGCTGGAAGATTTCATCGAAGAACACCGTCCCGAAATGGACGGAGCCGAACCCGGGGAAGGACATTTTGAAAGGTTTGCATTGAAACTGCAACAGGATGCCGACAGGCCACGATCGCAGCCCGGCCGGTTCTATGTGCTGAAACTGGCAGCTGTTATCCTGGTACTGATCACAGTCGGTGTAATTGCCACAGAGTTCATTGCCGGTTCATTTATGCAAAGGATCTTTAAAACAAATGAAACTTCACATATGACCCCGGAAATGAAAGAGGCAATCCAATACTATAATGACCAGACGCTCGATAAATTGGGCCAGCTCGAAATTCTTGCCCGGACTTCACCGGAAGTCAGAAAAATGCAAGCTACCGTTCTACGTGATCTTGACAATCTCGATGCAGCAACCAACGATCTGCAGAAATCTCTCGGTGAAAATCCGGGTAATGAACGGCTCCAGGCCGCCATCATTCAAAACCAACAGATGAAAGAATCGATTCTCAATACCATCTTACAAAATGTAACGATTTTAAAAACCAACTAATCTTAAGAATATGAAAACCTGTTTGAAAATAGCGTTGTTTCTGTTGCTCTTCTGCCTCCTTTTGGGCATCAAAGGAGTCAAAGCACACGATGAATTTACGAAAACCATTTCGAAAGAATTCACGGTGAACCCCGACGCCCAACTGACTATTAACAACCGGTTTGGTAAGGTTCATTGCAGCAATTGGGAAAAAAATGTCGTGGCCATCGAAGTTCGGATTACTGTGACCGCGGGGAACGAGGAGTCGGCCGAAAAGCAATTCCGGAGGATTAACATCGATATAAACGGGAATCCAACCAATGTAAATGCGGTAACCACAATTAACGATAACCACGGTGGATCAGGAAAGGGGAGGTTCTCCATCGATTACCAGGTCCATTTTCCGGTAACACTGAATGCCGATATCACCAATAAATTCGGTGATATATATCTGAATGAAATTACCGGGAAATTCAAGGTGAATCTCGGTTACGGAAATCTGGAGGTCAACAAACTCAACAACTCCGATAATCTTTTGGATATCAAATTCAGTAAAGCCCGCATCAACTGGATGAAAGGCGCAGTCCTTATGCTGAAGTACTCCGACCTGGCATTAGAATACGCGGGAAGCCTCAGGCTCGATTCGAAATTTTCAAACCTCGATGCCGGAAAGATCATCGCTTTGAATGTCAGCTTTGAAGGAGGTAAGCTGAATATGGAGAATTCGTCGGCAGTCGACAGCAAATCGAAGTTTTCAGACCTGGATATCCGGCGCATCGAACAATCCCTGAACCTCGACATCCAATACGGCAATTGCGATGTTCACGAAATGCCTGCCGATTTCACGACCGTGAACATACGGAATAAGTACGGCAATGTGTCGGTCGGGTTGGATTCCCAGGCAAAATATACCCTGGATGCCGATCTGAAATTCTGTGACCTCAATTATCCCGAAGAGAAAGCTAAATTTTCTTACCGTTCCATTCGGGATACCGAGAAATCGTACCACGGAGTGATCGGAGGAACCGAGGCCCCGGCCGGTAAAGTCATCGTAAAGAGTGAATTCGGAAATGTATCCATCCAGTAGTTTGCCACGGTATCAGAATTGTAACTTAATATGCCTTTTTACGTCAAATATTTAAAACCCAATTTTATGAAAACAAAACGAATCTTTTTCTTTCTGTTGATTATCAGTATGTTTACGAGCCTTTCCGGCCTGGTCGCCGGTTGTAACCTGGTTGGTGTCCGTGGAAACGGTGATGTTAAAAAAGAAAGCCGCAAAATCTCGTCTTTCAACGGAATTGAGGTTTCAGGAGCCTTTAAAGTCTTTCTGAAACAAGGATCAACTGAAGAACTCGTGGTTGAAACCGACGAAAATATTCTACCGCTGGTAAAGACTGAAGTGTACGGGAGCACCCTGAAGATTGAAACAAAGAAACCCATCAGCCATGTTTCAACATTAAAAGTTTACATCACCTTTAAAGATCTGAATAAACTTGATCTGAGCGGTGCAGTCGACATTATATCGGAAGGGATGCTGAATATCCCGGAGCTGAATTTTGATGCCAGCGGCGCATCCGACACCAAGTTGGATCTTACCATAAGGAAACTTCACATCGATTGCAGCGGAGCTAGCAAAATCAGGTTGAATGGTACCGCAGGGGATGTGGAGATGGACCTTTCAGGAGCCTCCGATATTCTTGCCTACGATATGGTTGCTGAAACTTACGATATTGAAATCAGTGGGGCAGGGGAGGCTCAGATCAATGTGACCAAAAAAATCGCAGCCGAAATTTCAGGCGCAGGAACTGTAAAATACAAAGGTTCTCCTTCAGAAATAGATCAGAATGTTTCGGGTGCCGGTTCCATCAAAAAAGTACCGTAACAGGAATGAACCCTGTGAATGTGGCAGCCGGGAATCCGGCTGCTTTTTTTTTAGGTGATCAACCCAAGGAATCCGGATTCGGAGAGGATCGGAATATTCAGCTTTTCAGCCTTTTTTCTCTTTTCAGGGCCCATCTGATCCCCGGCGATCAGGTAAGTAGTTCTTCCGGACAATGATCCCGCATTTTTACCCCCATGTAGTTCTATCGTTTTTTTAAGCTCGTCCCGCGAAAAATTCTGAAAAACCCCCGAAACTACAAAGGTCATCCCACTGAGCTTGTCGCTGACCCGCTGTGAAACGCCCGGTTCAATCGCGAACCTGATCCCGGCTGCTTTTAACCGGTTAATGATTTTCTGGTTATCGGATATCGTGAACCAGTCTATGACACTCTGCGCGATTCGCTCGCCGATCTCCTCAACTTCCGTCAATGCCTGGAAATCTGCAGCCGCAAGCTGATCGATTGAACCAAAATGGGAGGCAAGCTTCCGGGCGACCGTCTCCCCGACAAAACGAATACCCAACGCGAAAAGTACCCGTTCAAACGCAACTGCTTTGGATGCCTCAATACCTTTAAGAATATTGTTGACCGTCTTTTCGCGAAATGATATTTTTTTCTCCTTGTCGGCATCGCCGGAATAGATCCGTTCAAGTCCGATCAGCTTTTCATAGGTCAGATCGTACAAATCGGCACAATCGTACACCAGCCGGTTATCGTAAAGCATCTGGATTTTACCTTCACCCAGGCTTTCGATGTTCATGGCCTTTCGTGAAATAAAATGTTCGAGTTTGCCTCTGATCTGTGGTGGGCACCCTTTTTCATTCGGACAGTACCAGGCCGCTTCTCCTTCCTGCCGGATCAGATCGGTACCGCATTCGGGACATTGTTCAACAAAACGAATTGGTTGGGCCCCCGGTTTCCTGTTACCGGTATCGACACCCACGATTTTCGGTATGATTTCTCCCCCTTTTTCGACATAAACCACGTCGTCGCTCATCAAATCAAGCGACGATATGATATCGGCATTGTGCAGAGTTGCTCGCTTGACCGTCGTTCCGGCTAACTGAACCGGCAGAAGGTTCGCCACCGGAGTTACGGCACCGGTCCGACCGACCTGAAAATCGACCGAGATCAGCCGTGTAGCTACCCGTTCTGCCTTGAACTTGTAAGCAATGGCCCACCTGGGCGATTTTGCAGTGTAGCCAAGAATCTCTTGCTGCTTCAGGTTGTCAACCTTGATCACGACCCCGTCGATGTCAAATTTCAGATCCTTTCGCGACTGATCCCAGGTTCGGATGTAATCGAAAACATCTTCGAGACTGTCGCATTTGACAACATATTCCGAAATTTTAAATCCCCAGGATCTTGCGGCCGAAAGAGCCTGGTAATGGGATTCGAACAGGTCAATTTTATCAAGCCCAGGCAGATAGTATAAAAAACAATCAAGGTTACGCCGTGCAACTTCCCTTGAATCCTGCATCTTTAAAGTCCCTGAGGCGGCATTGCGGGGATTTGCAAATGGCTCCTCTTCATCGGCAATACGAAGGCTGTTGATTTTTTCAAAACTGGCATGAGGCAGAATGATCTCTCCCCGGATCTCAAATTCAGCCGGAAAGCCGGTTCCTGAAAGCCGGAGCGGAATGCTTTTAATGGTTTTGACATTCGCGGTTACGTCATCGCCACGGGTCCCGTCACCCCTTGTGACTGCCTGCACCAACCGGCCGTTTCGATAACTTAGTCCGATGGCGACACCATCAAACTTCAATTCACAGATGTAGGTGACTTTCGTTCCCAGTGATTTTTTTACCCGTTCGTCAAAATCACGGATTTCATCTTCCGAATATGTATTTGATAACGAAAGCATCGGGTACCGGTGGGTAACCTGAGTGAACTCCTTCGTGACTTCGCCCCCCACCTGCCGGGAGGGCGAATCCGGCAAAACGAGCTCAGGATATGCGCGTTCCAGATCTATCAGACGCTGCATCAACCCGTCAAATTCATAATCGCTGATGAGCGGACTGGAGCGCACATAGTACTGGTAATTATGTACCCTGATTTGTTCCGATAGGGTTTCAATTTCCTTTCTGGCCGCTTCTATGTCCATCTTTCTTTCGCATTTTATCCGGTATTCCTTTGAAATGAATCATCACGAACCAATCGCTTCAAAGAACCAAATCGTATACACAGCACGGAACGGGTGTACCGGATCAATTCATTTTTCAGGTTTGTTTTCGACAACCCGCCCTTACGGTCTTTGTACACAACGGGCACTTCGAGAATGAACCTGCCTTTCTTCTGCATCACATAAAGAAAACGTATGAAATAATCGCCGTATCCATAAAAAATTCCGGAAAGATCAATGCCATCGAGAATGTTCCTGTTAAAAGCAAAATAACCACTGAGATTATCCGTGGTCTTGACCTGCAGGGTATAATGCACAAACTTGTTGAACAATTTACTTCCAAGGTATCGCAACCGGGATGTCTCCATACCTCCGCCAATAACATAACGTGAACAGGAGGCGATGTCGAAATAATTGGTTATCTTGATCAACAGGGGAATGAGATCGGGCGGGTGGTTGAAATCGGTGTCCATGATAACCAGTTTGTCGCCGTCACTGTTCCTGATTCCATGATGGATCGCGGAAGCAAGCCCTTTTTCACGGGTTCTTAAAACCGGCTTGATTTCAGGGCAGCAAGGAAATGCCTTGATAATTTCCTGATAGGTGCCGTCGGGGCTGTTGTCATCCACAACCACGATCTCAAAGTCGGTGTTTTCGCGGGTCAGGATCGTGTGGATCTCCTGAAGTAAAAGTACGATGGAATCCTTTTCATTGTATGTCGGCAGAATGACGGAGATCTTCATACTACATGGATTACTTCGTTTACCCGGGTGGCAATATAATCGATATCCTCGCGGGTTAGTCCGATGTAGGTTGGCAGACTTAAGCTTTCCGATGAGATCCTGATACTGTTCTCCGGAATGCTTCTGAAGAACCCGCCGGTTTGATAAAACGACATCCGGTGGATCGGATAAAATGCCGGTCGTGAGTCGATTTGCTTTTCTTTCAGCTTATACATAAGATCATCCCTGCCCGGTTCCGTGATCCCTTTCAGCCTGATGGTGAACATCCAATTTACATTTCGTTGATTATGGTGGTCTTGCGTCACAATCATTTGGTTCCCGCTGAAGGCATCCTGATAATGCGAAAGGATCTGATCACGCTCCGATAATAATGATTCGATCTGTTCAAGTTGGGCAAGCCCCACGGCAGCCTGCATGTTGGTCATCCGGTAGTTGAAGCCGGGAAAGTCGTACCAGTACTTTTTTTCGCGGTTCATGCCATGGTCCCGAAGAATCCGCATCCGTTCAGCCAGGTCATCCCGGTTGGTAATACACATGCCCCCTTCACCGGTCGTGATGATTTTATTTCCGAAAAAAGAAAAGCAACCAATGTCGCCGAATGTTCCCACTTTTTTCTGATTGTACTCGGCGCCCAGCGCTTCTGCGCAATCTTCCACTACGATAAGGTCATGCTTCCGGGCAATTGCCATGATCTCACGGATGCGGGCAGGATTGCCGTAAAGATGTACCGGTACAATGGCCCTGGTACGTGAGCTGATATTCTCAGAGATTGCTGCAGGGGATATGTTCCAGTCATCCGGGTCAATATCGGTAAGAATGGGAGTTGCCTGGCAATATCTGACACTGTTTGCAGTTGCGATAAAGGTAAAATCGGGGACAATTACTTCGCCACCCGGTCCGATCCCGGCAGCAGCAAGGGCAAGATGGAGTGCGATCGTACCGTTGTGTGTGGCTACGGCGTGCTTTACACCATGATACCGGGCAAATTCCTGTTCAAAACGTTCAATGTAAGGACCGATGGAACTGATCCAGCCACTTTCAATGGTGTCGAGAAGATATGCCTTCTCATTTCCTTTAAAGGAGGGACGAGCAATACTGAATTTTTTTTGGTCACTCATCCGTGGGGGTTATTTGTTCTGGGAACAAGGCGGTGTTCCTGTAAATGAAAAGCCTTCTGTTTTTATTGATAGGATTTAACCAGTGAACAAAACGGTCGATGAACCCGGGTTCGATGGTCGTCTCATGAACCAGGTAAGGAAAATACTTTCTTGCTTTAACCACGAGGGGCTGCACATTTTTGTCACCTGAAAACAGGATAAATCCCGGCGGGTTGGTATCCCGGTAACGGTAAGCCGTGGCAAGAATGGAATCGGCGCTCAGGTCGCCTACGAATTCATTGTAGGAAACCGGCCATTGATCCAGATAGAATTTGGGCATCAGCTCCGGACTGTTCTCTTCATCAACGACAGCCATGGCCCTGATGTGGGGGTATCTCGATAAATAATGCATCGCTTCGACCCGGGCCTTTTTGGAGTAAGTGAAGGTAAAAGTCACCAGAAGGATGGTGTTGATGATCCAGAAAAACACCCAGCAAGAGTGCAGGAGGCGGCCGTGATGCTGCCAGAATTTCGATTTTTTGAGAAAATCATTCCATCCCATGGTTCCGATTACGATAAAAACCGGGATCATCGGAAGGATGAATCGTTCCTGTTTATTGGGAAAATAGGAATGAAAAGCAAAATAGAGCAGAATGGGTATGAAAAATAGAAGCAGTTTTCTCCAGGTCCTGATGTATCCGAAGAAAATGAAAAAACTGACCGGGGGGATCAACATGGCGAAAATGGTCAGAAAATAGTTGTACCATGGCAGGGAAATGTAATCGTTTCGCTCGGTAAAACATACATTTACGTATTCAAGGAGTTCAACAAACGGCT
Organism: Bacteroidales bacterium; assembly: GCA_028706295.1. Lineage (GTDB taxonomy): Bacteria > Bacteroidota > Bacteroidia > Bacteroidales > FEN-979 > CAIVAT01. The sequence goes on along the minus strand of JAQWBQ010000016.1, from coordinate 55,416 downwards.
TTCCCCAAATCACCAGGTCAATTCCACCCTGGATCAGGGTAAAGATTATTATGGAACCCAGCGATAAGCCTGACAACTCTTTCCACTTAAGTTTGAATAGCAACACCAATCCGATCCCGATGGGAAAGAAAACAGTCTGCGGACGTATGTTCACGGCAAGTCCGAAAAACAATCCTGAAAGAAACCAGGTTAGAAAGACCCGTGGGTCAGATCCTTTTTTGATCACAATCCAGTATCCGGCCATAATACAGGGAATGCAGACCATTTCGACCAGGTTTCTGACACTCATCCAGGGCATAAACCAGAAAATGGCAAGGAGGATCCCGGCAAGCCTGGCCGCCTTTTTATCCTGTAGCTTTTCTGCAATCCTGTATCCCAGGTAAACAGTCACCAGCGATATTGCGGCGTGAACCAGACGAACAAAAAACATCTTCGTCTGGGGATCGGTGATCCCGCACCATTTCAGGAAGAGGAAGAAGATGAAATTAAGACCGGGGTAGAAGAAATTATGACCTGTAGGACCGTGATTGCCCGGACTTCCCGGCAACCAGTCATTATAGTCGTGCCCGGCAACCCATGATCCGGCCGATTCGATGACAATGAAATGATCATCAAACATTCCCCATCCTTTGGCAAACACGGAGGCCAGTATACGAAATACTACAGCCAACCCCATGATCACGGCCAATGGATGCTCATCCCAATATCTCTTTACAAATACATTTGCATTCATCTGATCCCAATCTAATTAACCGCCTCCCGGTATGTTCGGGAAGAGAGATGCACTATCAGGCAAGCATGATCCATTCATAATAATGGTAACCGAATTCGACGGGATTCACGCACATGACGGGGATCTGGGCCTCATTGAACATCAGCCTTTCATTCCAGGCCGAAAGACTGAAACCGGGGATATCGATGTTCGGGCGGGTCATAATCATGATCAGGTCGGCATGGCGTGTCACGCTGTATGAGATGACCTGCTCGGCAAAATTAACCGACTTTGAAGCCGAAGTTACATTGTAGGGAACCTTTTCCTGATCAAAAATATCAGTGATCTGTTTTGTGATGATGGTGACCCTGCTTTTAAGCGCCGGATCTTTCTCGGGCGACAGGAAAATGCTGATGTTCGCGGAGAACAATTTGGCGATGAGTTTTGCCCATTGAACAGCCTGCCGGGGTTCCAGATCATTGCTTACCGGGAACACAATGTTTTTGTATCCCTCCTTGAACGATCGCTTCTGCACCACCACAACCGGAATTGGCGACTCAATGACCACCTTCAGCGCGTAACTTCCGAAAACATGCTGTAAACCTTTCTTTCCATGGGTTCCCAATATCATTAGGTTTGCCTTTATCTGTGCAGCAACCTCGTTAATGGTGGAGAAGATACTCCCTTCCACGGCCATGGTGTCAATTTCGATCTCGTACTTTTTTGTGTAGTACTTTTTGTATTCCTTCAGCCGCCAATCGACGTAGTCGATACCGACATTTTTTTTCTTCAGGGCTGCCTTGGTCTCCTTGTTAATGATGTGCAGTATACAGACTTTGTAGCCCAGAAACTTAGCCAGTTTAACACCGTGGGAAATAGCATTTCCGCACACTTCCGAGAAATCGGTGGGGATAAGTACAATGTTGTTATACTTCTTTTCCGTTTTTGTTTTTGCCATTTTCTGTTGATTTTAAGCAATAAAATAGTGATCTTATTTGTGATGGTTTAGTGAACAGGTTTCAGGATTCAGAATGTATTCGATTTCAGCCAGGTTCCGGAGTTTCTTTTCATTTCTCATGGCAAACGCTCCCTTTGTATAGTAATTGTGCCTTGATAAAAAGGATTTCTGGATTTCAAGCCACTCCGCCAGATTCGTCGACATAATGCCGTTTACCTGCCATTCGAGTTGAAGCTGAAAGGAATGAATGAAGAAATCATCCCGTCCCAGGTAATCGAGATCGGCATCACAAAGTATCTGATCGGGCAGGTATACCGCTTTCTGAGGCATCGTTGTCAGCATAATCAGGGAAGTGATCTCATCAACCTCCGAGGTCGTGTATCCAAATCCGGGAAGAACCTTTTTAACAAAGTCGCATGAAATTTCCTCATGATTTTCATACTGTATCAGCATTCCTGAATCGTGGTACAATGCAGCGGTCTCAAGCAGTATCTTGGATTTCCCTTCGATATTTTCAACCTCGGTTAACCGGCGGGTAGCTTCGTAAACATCAATGGTATGTTCCACACTGTGATAAAACAATGAGGGATTCAGCTCAGTCCTTAACCTGTGAAGAATATAATCCCGTGCGCCGTTGAAGTCCACCGAAGTTTTTTTTGCTAAAATAGAAAAAAAACGGGGACCGACCGCATTGCAAAGAATCAATCTGAAATCAGCAGATATTTTTCAATCTGTGGATGGTTTCTGCCGGATCGGGTGATGAGAAGACCGTATTGCCGGCTACCAGAATATCAACCGACGCTTCGACAAGGGGACGGGCGTTGTTCAGATCCACTCCGCCATCCACTTCAACCAGGCATTGCAGTTCCCGATCACGGAGATAGCTCCTGAGTGTGGCAAGCTTTTCAAAGGTTCCGGGAATAAACTTTTGCCCGCCGAATCCCGGGTGGACAGCCATAACCAGTACCATATCGGCAAATTCGATACTTTCGAAAATCCGGGTGATGTCGGTCTCCGGATTGACGACGATACCGGCTTTTGCACCGGTCACCCTGATCTTTGTGAGAACCGCCTGAAGATCGGGACATACCTCGGCATGAACACTGATGATATCGGCTCCTGCATTTCGAAAACGTTCGAGATACGGTTCCGGATTCGTGATCATCAAGTGAACATCAAGCGGTTTGACCGATATCCGCGAGACCTTCTCGATCACCGGAAAACCAAATGAAATATTGGGAACGAAGACCCCATCCATCACATCAAGATGCAGCCAGTCAGCCTCGCTCTTGTTTACCATTTCGATCTCTTTCTGAAGATTCAGAAAATCGGCCGAAAGGAGCGATGGAGCAATGAGGGGCACGAAATGATTAACAATTTACGATTGACGATTTTGAGATAGGAATCGGGTTTAATAAGGGTGTGTAGTTATCCAAGGTAGGTTTTCAGGATCTTACTCCTCGAAGTATGTTTCAGCCGGCGGATGGCCTTCTCTTTGATCTGCCTCACTCTTTCACGGGTGAGGTCGAATTTCTCGCCGATCTCTTCAAGAGTCATCGGGTGGCTTCCGTTTAGTCCGAAGTACAACCGGATAACATCCGCCTCGCGTTGCGTCAGGGTTGAAACAGCCCTTTCAATCTCCTTTTTCAGTGATTCATAGAGCAATCCGTTGTCGGGTGTCGTATTCTCCTCACTCCGGAGAACATCGTACATGGTGTTATCTTCATCCTGAATCAACGGAGCATCCATGGAAACATGACGACCGGAATTACGCAGGGATTCCTTTACTTCATTTTCCGAAACTTCCAGTAGATGGGCAATCTCGCCGGCGTTGGGTTCCCGCTCATATTGCTGTTCCAACTGGGCATAGGCTTTATTGATCTTGTTGATAGACCCGATTTTGTTTAGCGGCAACCTGACGATCCGCGATTGTTCGGCCAGCGCCTGGAGGATCGACTGACGGATCCACCATACCGCGTAGGAGATGAATTTAAATCCACGGGTCTCGTCAAAGCGCTGAGCAGCCTTAATCAGCCCCAGATTCCCTTCGTTGATAAGATCCGGGAGACTTAACCCCTGGTTCTGGTATTGTTTGGAAACGGAAACAACAAAACGAAGATTTGCTTTAGTCAGTTTTTCAAGCGCAGCCATGTCACCCTGCTTGATGCGTTGCGCCAATGCAACTTCTTCATCTGCAGTGATGAGTTCTACTTTGCCAATCTCCTGGAGGTACTTATCCAGAGAAGCGGTTTCACGATTTGTAACCTGTTTGGTAATTTTTAACTGCCTCATTCAAACGCGATTTAATGTTTACCCGGATTTGGCTCAGTTTACGAAAAAATCAGGTTTTGGTTACATTAAATTATTTTCTGTGACCGCGGTAATCACCGCCGTGACGTTCTCCTCCGCGATCACCGGTGCGATCCGGACGACCTTCCTGACGGGGTTCCTGTTTCCGTTCCTGGTATCCTTCAGGCTTGGGCAGCAGAATTTTTCTGGACAGCTTCAGTTTACCCGTTTTGCTGTCAACGTCGATAAGCTTGACCTCCACTTCATCGCCGACTTTGAGGGCATCTTCGACCTTTTCCAGCCGTTTCCACTCGATCTCGGAGATGTGAAGCAGACCGTCCTGGTTGGGGAGTATTTCGATGAAGGCACCAAACGACTGGATATTCTTGACTTTTCCTCTATAGATTTCTCCGACCTCGGGAACAGAGGCGATCCTGCGGATCTTTTCGATGACCTTGTCGCGAGCTTCAAGATTGTCGGCAACAATGTCGACGACCCCGAAATCGCCTACCTCTTCGATGACAATGGTCGTACCCGTTTCGCGCTGCATTTCCTGGATGACCTTACCACCGGGGCCGATAATGGCGCCAATGAATTCTTTGGGAACCTTCATCTGGAAAATTCTCGGAACAAAGGGCTTGTAGTCTTCCCTTGGTGCAGAAATCGTCTTTTCCATTTCACCCAGGATATGCATCCGTCCGCGACGGGCCTGTTCCAAGGCTTCTTTAAGAATATCGTACGAAAGGCCGTCGACCTTGATGTCCATCTGACAGGCAGTAATTCCATCACGGGTTCCGCATACTTTAAAATCCATATCACCCAGATGATCCTCATCGCCCAGAATGTCGGACAATACCACATAACGCTTGTTATCGGTGATCAGTCCCATGGCAATTCCCGATACGGGTTTGATGAGCTTCACACCGGCATCCATCAACGCCATCGTGCCTGCGCAGACGGTCGCCATGGAAGAAGAACCATTCGATTCGAGAATATCAGAGACAACACGGATGGTGTAAAGATTATCAGGTCCCTGCGGAATCATGTTTTTTAAAGCGCGGAGGGCCAGGTTTCCGTGTCCGATCTCCCGGCGTCCCGTACTTCTGATCGGTTTTACCTCACCCGTTGCAAAAGACGGGAAGTTGTAATGCAATAGAAAATTAACCGTTTCCTCAATGACGGCGCCATCGATCATCTGCGCATCGAGCTTTGTGCCCAGGGTGACCGTTGTCAGAGACTGGGTTTCGCCACGGGTAAATATCGCCGACCCGTGTGCAGAGGGCAGGTAATCGACTTCAGTCCAGATGGGTCTGATTTCATCCAGCTGACGTCCATCGACCCGTTTCCGGTTGTCGAGGGTGGCATTGCGAATAGCATCCTTTTCAATCTCATGGAAATAACGGCTTATCATGGCGGCCTTTTCTTCAGCCTCTTCCGGCGTCAAAGTAGCAACAAACGCGGCTTTCACAGATTCAAGGATATTTTTACGTTCCTGTTTACCTGGGATTCCCTGTGCAGCCATGTCATAGATTTTCTGATAGGTGGCATCCTTCAGCCGCTCTTTAAACTCGGGATCATGGGTCTCGTGACAGTAGGTTCTCTTGGTCTTTGATTTTTCAACCATCGCGGCAAGATCCTGCTGGGCAAGGCACTGTTCGCGAATCGCTTCATGAGCCACCCGGATGGCCTCAACCATATCAGATTCGGAAACTTCCTTCAATTCGCCTTCAACCATCACGATGTTCTCAAGTGAGGCGGCAACCATAATGTCGATATCCGATTCTGCCATCTGGGCAAGAGTAGGATTAACGATATACCGGCCATTAACACGGCCGATCCTGACTTCCGATATGGGTCCGTTAAAAGGAATATCGCTGACAGCAAGCGCTGCGGAGGCTGCAAGACAAGCAAGCGAGTCGGGTAAAGTGGTTTTATCGGCCGATATCAGGGTCACGATAACCTGAACTTCAGCATGAAAATCATCGGGGAAGAGCGGACGGAGCGCCCGGTCAACAAGCCTCGAGATCAGTACTTCATAGTCTGAGGGTCGGGCTTCCCTTTTGAAGAATCCACCGGGAAATCTTCCTGCCGCGGCATATTTTTCACGATATTCTACCGAGAGCGGCATAAAATCGACATTCTCCTTTGCTTCCTGTACCGCGACCACGGTAGCGAGTAACATCGTGTTACCCATCTTTACAACCACGGAGCCGTCGGCCTGTTTAGCGAGTTTCCCGGTCTCAAGGGTGATTTCCCGCCCATCGGCGAGTGCAAATGTTTTCGAAATTCCAATCATCTTTTTCCTTCTTTCAGATATTAAAAGAGGCAATTATGAATTGCCTCTTCCAAAATGCTATAGTTATTTTTATGTTATTTGCGGATCCCAAGTTTCTTGATGATCGCACGATAACGCTCAATGTCCTTTGATTTCAGATAGTCGAGCAATTTTCTGCGTTTTCCGACCATGATCACCAACGACCGTTCGGTCACCATATCTTTTTTATTGACCTTCTGATGCTCGGTCAGATGCTGAATTTTCATGGTGAATAGGGCGATCTGCGCCTCGGTTGAACCACTGTCAAATTCTGACTTTCCAAATTCCTTAAATGCCTGCTTTTTTACTTCTGGAGCTAAATTCATGGATGTTCTTGTTGTTACTGTTACGACTTTTCAGCTTTTTTATCGGGGTGCAAAAGTACGGTTTTCATTATAATAAACCAAATAAATCTTTAAAATCCCTGTTTTTTATTAATAAAACATTACTTTTGATTCATCATGACCTGAAATCGAAATGCCATGACAAAACTACGCGGAACAACGGTACTGGTAACGGGCGGCGCCTCGGGAATCGGTCGGCTGATGGGTGATATGTGCCTGCAGGAAGGCGCTAAACAGTTGATCATCTGGGATCTTAATAAAGAAAAACTGGATGTGACAACCCGCGAACTCCGGGCCTTCCATTTTATCATACATCCCTACCTGATTGATGTCACCAGAACTGACGAAATGCTGGCCCTGGCCGAAAAGAATATCTCGGAACACGGACCGATCGATGTGCTGATCAACAACGCCGGAATTATAACCGGAAACAGGGATTTCCGGGAAATGACCCATGACGAGATCGACCGCACCATGTCGGTCAATTCCGCTGCCCTGATGCATGTCACCTGCGCATTTTTACCCGCGATGGAGGCAAAAGGTGGAGGGCATATCGTTAATATATCTTCGGCTGCAGGGATGATATCCATCCCGAAGATGTCGGTTTATTGCGCCAGTAAATGGGCGGTTGCGGGTTGGTCGGATTCTTTGCGCATCGAGATGGAACAGTCCCGGTCGGGAATCCGGGTGACCACGGTTTGCCCATCTTACATTTCAACGGGTATGTTTACCGGGGTCACAGTACCTCTCATACTGCCCCTGTTAAAACCGGAAAAAATCTCTGCCCGTGTTGTCCGTGCCATTAAAGCTGACCGGATTTGGGTCAGGGCCCCGGTTCTGGTACGCTTGCTGCCATTTGTGAAAGGAATTTTACCGGTCAGACTCTTTGACCTGTTTGTCGGACGCTGGCTGGGAATCTACAAATCAATGGCCGGTTTCAAGGGCCACATCAATAAATGACCATAAAATATTTTAGAATATGGGAAATCTGAATGAAGAATTTAGGGTAAAAGGAGAGGAGCTTGTCGAAAAAGTCCGGCAACTCATCCATGAAGGAAATGTACGCCGTTTAATCATTAAAGATGAAGATGGTAAGGTCTACCTGGAAATCCCCGTCACTTTCGGCGTGATTGGTGCCCTTCTGGCACCGATGCTTGCAGCGGTTGGTGCGGTTGCAGCCATGGTAGCAAACCTGAAAATTGAGGTGGTACGGAATGAAGAACCGGCAAAAAAGGCTGACAGCCCCGACGATTCTCATCCGGAGACCTGATGTAACCACGCTTCCTGCTCATGCCGCAGAAAAATCTCAAGGGTACGCGCGGCCTGATTGTGCAGCATCCGGAGCCCGTTTGTTGTCCGGGCATTCTTCTCCCTCCCTGTCTTCAGGAAAACCGTCATTTCCGGATTGTAGATCAGGTCGTATAGGTGATGGTCCGGTGTGATAGCTTGGTAGGGAAGAGGAGGCACCTGATTCATTTCCGGAAACATGCCAAGAGGTGTAGTATTGATGATAAACCGGTGTGATCGGACCATTTCATCGCTTAGCTCTTCCCAGGCGATAATACCTGGCCCCGTTTTTGACCGCGAAACTGTTAAAAATGGAATTCCGGCTCTCTTTAAAGCGTATCCGACAGCCTTGGAAGATCCACCCGAACCCAGTATCAACGCGCGCTCCCCTTGCATTTCAGGTGGTATGGTGTCGAAAAAGCCGGCCCAGTCGGTATTGTATCCTGTCAGAATGTGTCTCCCGGAAACCCTGCTGATGGTGATGGTATTGACGGCGCCTGTTTCCTGTGCTGAAGAATCCAGAACTGTCAACAAGGGCAGGATTTGCTCTTTGTAGGGAATAGTTACGTTCAGACCAGCGAGAAAGGGGTATTCAGCAAGGAACCGATCAAAATGATCCAGATTCTTAAGACAAAAAAGTCGGTATGATCGCTCCGGTCCGGAAAGTTCTGAGAACCTTTTGCTGAACCATTCAGGTGATTTGGAGTGTTCCAGTGGGAATCCGATCAGTCCGTATTGTATCACCGGCGCTATTTCGGCTGGAAGGCGTTGTATTTTTCAGGGAGAAAGGTGAAGAATGTGTCGGCCCGCAAACCCAGTCTTAGCGTTTCAAGGGGAACTAATTCCATGGGTGATATATTTCCCAGGTTGACATTGGCTCCGAAATTTTTAATAAACCACACCTGCTGCGATTTTAGCGGTGATTCCCAGATGACTTTATCGGCCTCAACCTTCGAAAGGATCTTGTTGATCAGGGTTACATGGGCTTTCCCCGTTGGTCGGTAAATCCCGACATTTCCGCTTTCACGAGCCTCGCCGATGACTTTGAACGAACCGGCTTGTAACTCGGCTTGCATCATCTCGATCCACCGCCCTGGCGCAATCAGGATACCCGATTCTTTGGAACCGACTTCAGAAAGGACCATGAATCGTTTTGAAAGATTGTGGATGAATTCACATTTTATGTCATGCTCCATGAACATGGAACCGTCAGAAACCTCGACGGTATCAAGGTTTAATTTATCGACATAGCGCAGGTAATCCTCAAATTTATTACGTATGACAAAGGCTTCAAACAAAGTTCCACCGAGATAAACCTTAATGCCGGCCTCCTGGTATAATTTTATCTTCTCCCGGACTCCTTTGGTGACCATCGCAGTTCCGAACCCAAGTTTAACGAAATCGGCCAGATGACCGGATACTTCAATGAAATCGGCTGATTCACGGGTACTCAATCCTTTATCCATGATCATGGTAATTCCCGATTGCCTGGGTTTTTTCGTCCTGTCGGGTAAGAATGGAAGCTGAATCTCGGTCATGTATCGGTTTTTTTTGTTGCTGTAATTTCAGAATGAGAATCGTTGAATTCTTGTAATAAATCAATAATGACCGGGTGTGTTGAAGCATCCGGGAAGGTGGTCAGAAGCCTTTTGCATCCCTCATACTCGGTGCTGAGTGCCTGGCAGAAAAGACCGGAGGCCTCCCGGGTTTTTCCCAGCAGAATCAGGTACCAGCTCTTCAGATACAGAAAATCGATATGGGCAGGGTGGTAATTCATCCCTTCGGAAAGAACATCCAGTGCTGCCTGATAATCCTTCTGATCCGCGTAGACTACTGACAGATCAAGCCAGATGTCAGGATCTTCGGGCCCGAGTTCAATGACTTTGCGATAGGAAGCAATGCCATCCTCAATTTTCGACAATTTGATCTGCAAATCACCGAGAATAAAATAATACTCGGCAATGGAAGGCGACAGTTTTATTGCTTTTTGAATGTAGGGCAGGGCTGCCTGCGGATTTCCGAGCTCGTCCCGAGATATCCCGATCCCAAGCCAGGCATCGGCAAATTCAGGATCCAAAGCCACCGCTTTCTGATAATATTCGGCTGCCTTGTCGAACTTTTTTAGCTTTTCATAGCACTCGGCAATGTAATAATGGGTAACAGGCTCCGGATCTTCGTAATAAAAAGTTTCAAAGTAAGTTTCAATCGCCTCTTCAAAATGGCCGATATTGGCAAAACAGTTTGCTTTATTATAGTAGGCCGATGAAAAAGTTTCGTCGATGGCTATGACAAAATCATAGGCTTCAATAGCTTTTTCAAATAATTCTGCATTGCCGAATGCGATTCCCAGGTTAAACCAGGCTGAAACCGAATAGGGATGTGTATCGAGAAATTTTTCAAGAAAAGATATGCTTTGACCGGTTTGCTGAGAAATTTCACAACAAAAGGCGTATTCATAGATCGCGGCATCATTTTCCGGATTCAGATCAATAGCTTTCAACAAATTCTCGATCGCCTTATCATAACGGCCTAAATTTTCATATTCGTAGGCAATGCTGGCGTAAATCTCATCGGCGTAATCTGCACCCTCAATGGCTTTCTGGTATTCCTCAATGGCTTTTTCGGGTTTTTCAAGCTGACTGTAAAGATTGCCTTTGGCAATCAGGAGATCGCTGTCGGTTGAAGCAGCAAAGTCAACATCCTTCAGGATTTTAAGCGCCTCATGATCCTTCTTGGTGTTGATCTGGTATTGTGCGAGTTTTATCAGCAATGAAGGTGCCCCGGGATGCTGGATCAACGCTTCCCGGATCGTCAGTTGTGCTTTTCGCTGTTCATTTTTGAAAAAATAATACTCAATGATTTCTTCAAATTCATCAACATCAAAAAAACAAAATTGATCTTCCTGGATCATTTTTTCGAAACGACTGACCAATGAAAGGGTTTCATGGTCAAAATAGGATTCAAAAGATTCTTCCATCAGTCTGAATACATCCCAGGAAACAGGGCGATTTTGTTTGGCAAAGTTACGTAAAAATGCAATTCGGAATCATGATTGATTCACGAGATTTCAAATTTTGTTAACAGAAGAAACATAAAATTCAAAATACGTTACTTTTGCCTAAAAAAGTTACTATGCCGCTGATCAAATCCATTTCAGGTATCCGCGGGACCATTGGAGGTCCCCCGGGCGATACCCTGAGCCCTTTGGACATTGTTAAATTCACTTCCGCTTACGTTGCTTTTTTACGTGAAATTCACAGGGAAAGCCGGTTGCAGGTAGTTGTCGGGAGGGACGCCAGGATTTCAGGCTCCATGGTCAACAATCTCGTGGTAGGAACGTTATTGGGTATGGGTGCCGATGTGATCGACATCGGGCTTACCACGACACCCACAGCCGAGATCGCGGTTACCGGAACCGGATCCCACGGCGGGATCATTCTAACCGCAAGTCATAATCCCAAAAACTGGAATGCGCTGAAATTGCTGAATAACCGGGGTGAATTTCTTTCTGCAACCGATGGTCAGAGAATTTTGAGACTTTCTGATGCGATGGATTTCAGTTATGCCAGGGTGCAGGAACTCGGGACCTACAGAACTGATGACACTTTCATCCGGCGCCACATTGAAATGATCCTTGAGCTTCCCCTGGTTGATGTGGATGCAATAAGAAAAGCCAGATTGCGGGTTGCCGTCGACGCGGTCAACAGCACCGGGGGAATTGCAGTCCCGGCGTTACTGGAAGCCTTACAAGTCAATAAAATCGACAGGTTGTTTTGCGATCCGACCGGAGATTTTCCGCATAATCCCGAACCACTGCCTGAACATCTGACCGAAATATGTTCATTTATAGAAAAAAATAATGTAGATGTTGGTTTTGTTGTCGACCCCGATGTTGACCGGCTCGCCATTATCAATGAAATGGGAGAACCTTTTGGTGAAGAATACACCCTGGTTGCAGTAGCCGACTATATTCTCAGCCATCAGCCGGGGAATACCGTTTCAAACCTGTCGTCAACCGGCGCCCTTAAAATTGTAACGGAACGGGCAGGCGGATCCTATTTTGCAGCTGCTGTGGGTGAAGTTAATGTAGTAGAAGCCATGAAACTTCACCAGGCGGTTATTGGCGGTGAGGGTAATGGCGGTGTTATCTATCCTGAACTTCACTTTGGGCGCGATGCACTGGTGGGAATCGCTCTTTTCCTTACCTACCTGGCAAAGTCAGGAAAGAAATGTTCCGCACTAAGGGACCAATATCCGGCTTTCTATATTTCCAAGAATAAAATTGAATTTGGACAAAACACCGATATTGAAAAAGTTCTGACAAAACTGGTTGATAAATATAAATCTCAGCCGATTATTACCATCGATGGTGTGAAGATTCATTTCGGCAACGAGTGGGTACACCTGAGAAGATCAAACACCGAGCCCATTGTCAGGATCTATGCGGAGAGTGATGCCCCGGCCAAAGCGGAAAACCTGGCGAAAAAAATCATCAGTGACTTTAGCGAAATTCTAAAAGAAATCTGAAGAATGACCCGTAGAAAAACTAAAAAACCAAGGCGGAAGGTAAAATACAAAACAATTACTTTCAAGGTTACGGACAGGCAGAAAAAATCCCTCCTGAATTTTTGCAAATCCCGCCATACCACCCCGAATAAAATGATAAAAAAAGTTCTGAAACCGCTCCTTAGCAACTATGCAGGACTTGAGGTAAATACGCAACACATCAGCGTCAACCAACTTCAGCTTTTTTGATCTTTATTTCCTGTTGAGCAATGATTCATATGGGGTGCGGTTTAGGATCGACCGTCCCAACGTCACTTCATCTGCATGTTCCAGATCATCACCCACCGAAACACCGCGTGCGATCGCGGTAAGCATTATTTCGTAAGGCTTGAGCTTCCTGAATAAAAAGAAATTGGTTGTGTCGCCCTCAATGGTTGTGGGCAATGCAAGAATAATTTCCCGGATCCCTTCCGGTCGGATCCTGTTTAGAAGTGCTTCAATGTTGAGATCCTGCGGAGAGACCCCTTCAATGGGAGAAATAATTCCACCCAGAATATGATAGAGGCCGTTGTATTGATTCGTGTTTTCAATGGCCATCACATCTCGGATATCCTCCACGACACAGATCTGATGCTGGTCCCTTTTGTGATTGCTGCAGATAGCACAAACCTCCTCTTCCGAAATATTCATGCATCGTGAACAATAATGAATCTCAGTGCGCAGACGGATGATTGCGGTTCCTAAAGATTCAACCTCAACGGCGGGCCTTTTCAGCAGGTGTAACGCCATCCGGATCGCAGTTTTTCGTCCGATTCCGGGCAGCCTTGTCAGTTCATGAACGGCTTGTTCCAGCAGTTTGGTCGGGTATGATTGCAAAGGAAAAAGTATTTATTTTGCAAAAGTAATTTTTTATAACATGCTTAAGTACCTCCCATTCATTCTTCTCTATTTTTTTACTCCGGTACTCATGGCCCAGGATACATTGAACAGTACCGATGCCGGAGGCCTTAAACAAGGTTACTGGCGAAAAATCGATTCTGCCGGAATGACCATATATACAGGCCGTTTTATTGACGGAAAACCTGCCGGTGAATTCCGGTACTTCTATCCCGGTGGAAAGTTGAAAGCCGTTTCCATGTTTTCGGATAATGGAAAGCGGTCATCCACAGTCTCGTATTATAAGAATGGATTGAAGATGGCATCCGGATGTTATCTGAACGAAAAAAAAGATGGCATCTGGAAGTTTTTCAATGAGTACGACGGTGGACTGGTTTCCGAGGAAACCTATCAGAACGGGATCAGGGAAGGCACCATGAAGATTTTTTATCCCGATGGCGGCGTTTCCGAAACTTTCAGTTATAAAAATGGCCTGAAATCGGGATTATGGGAACAATTTTATTTGGACGGCAAATTGAAATTGCGTGGTGCATACCTGAACGGTGAAAAACAGGGCGCACTTACCATTTTTTACAATTCCGGACAGGCAATGATCTCCGGACACTACCTGTCGGGACATCAGGACGGCATATGGAACTATTATACAGAGAAGGGCAAACTGACCAAACAAGAGCAATATGATAAAGGTACCCTGCTGAGATCAAGAGAGGAACCGGTTGCCAAATAGTTACCGGTTCCTGAAAACCAGGTTATGCCCTTCCGCATCGATCTCGATATCCATATTTCGATCCACTTTCCCCGATAGGATCATTCTGGAAAGTTCATTCAATACCTGTTTCTGGATTAACCGTTTGATAGGCCTGGCGCCATATTGCGGATCAAATCCCTGATCGGCGATGAGCCTGACGGCTTCGGGAGTAGCATTCAGGGAAATGTCGTTTTTCGACAACATCCGCCTGATGATCTGAAGTTGCAGTTCGACGATCTGGTAAATTTCCTCTTTAGTCAAAGGCTGGAACATAATGATCTCATCAACACGGTTCAGGAATTCAGGTCTGATACTTTTTTTAAGCAGATCGAAAACCGCTTCTTTCGTGATATTGATGATGTGATCGCGGTTCGAATCGGTTACTTTTTCAAGGTTTTCCTGAATGATCAACGATCCGATATTGGAGGTCATGATGATGATCGTGTTTTTGAAATCAACCGTCCTTCCTTTGTTGTCGGTAAGCCGGCCGTCATCCAGAACCTGAAGCAGGATGTTAAAGACATCGGGATGTGCCTTTTCGATCTCATCAAGCAGCACAACCGCATAAGGTTTCCTTCGCACGGCCTCGGTTAACTGACCGCTCTCCTCATAACCGACATATCCGGGAGGAGCTCCGATAAGTCTCGAAACGGTATGCCGCTCCTGGTATTCCGACATGTCGATCCGGATCATGTTGTTTTCATCATTGAAAAGAAATTCGGCCAGGGCTTTTGCCAGTTCAGTCTTTCCAACTCCGGTTGTTCCCAGGAAAATAAAGGATCCAACCGGCCGCTTGGCATCCTGCAAACCTGCCCGGCTTCGCCTGATCGCATCAGCGACCGCCGTTATGGCCTCATTCTGCCCGACAACCCTCGAATGCAGTTCCTTTTCCAACTCCAGCAATTTCTGCCGCTCACTTTGAAGCATTCTCGAAACCGGTATCCCCGTCCATTTCGAGACAATATCGGCAATCTCTTCAGCGCCAACTTCTTCATTGACCATCGGAGTGTCTTTCTGGATAGCTGAAAGTTGACTTTTGAAATTCTGAATATCCTTTTCAGCCTGTGGAATTTTACCATACCTTATTTCCGCCACTTTTCCCAGATTGCCGGCACGGTTGGCCTGCTCTGCCTCAAGTTTCAGATTCTCGATTTCATTTTTGCGGTTCTGGATTTTATCAACCAGCTCCTTCTCCGATTTCCACTTGGCGCGCAGACTTTTCTGCTCCTCCTTGAGGTTGGCGATTTCATTGTTCAAAGCCGTGAGCCGTTCCCCGTCATTTTCGCGCTTAATGGCCTCTCGCTCAATCTCCATTTGTCTTAACCGCCTTTCAATCTTCTCCAGATCCTCGGGTAAGGAATTTATTTCAAGCCGGAGTTTTGAGGCTGCTTCATCGATGAGGTCAATGGCTTTATCCGGAAGAAAACGCTCGGAAATGTATCGTTGCGACAATTCGACTGCAGCGATGATTGCTTCATCCTTGATCCTGACCTGATGGTGCGTTTCATAACGTTCCTTCAAACCGCGAAGGATCGATATGGCATCCAGTGTGTCCGGCTCCAGTACCATGACCTGCTGAAACCTGCGCTCCAGCGCTTTGTCCTTCTCGAAATACCGTTGATATTCCTTGAGGGTTGTCGCGCCGATCGCCCTTAAATCACCCCGTGCCAAAGCCGGCTTGAGGATGTTGGCTGCATCCATTGCCCCCTCGCTGGCACCGGCGCCGACCAGGGTGTGAATCTCATCGATAAACAGGATGATCTCCCCGTCACTTCCGATTACCTCCTTCACAACACTTTTCAAGCGCTCTTCAAATTCACCCTTGTACTTCGCACCGGCTATCAATGCACCCATGTCGAGTGAATATATCTGCTTCGATTTCAGATTCTCAGGAACGTCCCCGTCGATGATTCGATGGGCAAGCCCTTCGGCAATGGCGGTCTTTCCAACACCAGGCTCCCCGATCAGGATCGGATTGTTTTTTGTCCTTCTTGATAATATCTGAAGAATCCTCCGGATCTCCTCATCACGGCCAATGACGGGATCCAACTTGCCATCCCGTGCCAGATCGTTCAGGTTCCGGGCATATTTACTCAATGCATGATACGTCTCCTCAGCCGTCTGACTTTTAACCGTCGAACCCTGCCGGAGCTGACGAATTGCCGTCTTGAGATCATTTTCAGTTACTCCCTGATCCTTTAAAATTTGAGATGCCTGATCATTAACCGATAATATCCCCAGTAAAAGATGCTCCAGCGATACAAACTCATCCTTCATGGCTTTCGAATAATCTGTTGCCTTCTGAAGCGCCCGGGTTGTATCATTCGATAAAAACTGTTCCCCTCCGCTTACTTTCGGTAATGCATACAGCTTTTGTTCGGTTGCAGAAAGAACCTTTTCGACACTGACATTGTTCTTTTTCAGCAGGTAGGGTACGACATTTTCATCCACACTAAGGATTCCTTTTAATAAATGCAGGTTCTCTACCGACTGGTTCTGAAATGCATTTGCTATTTCGCCTGCTTTTTGTATCGCTTCCTGCGATTTGATTGTGAATTGATTATAATTCATAGGATACACTTTATTTTATAACTTTCCGGCTTTCGGTAACCGGAACGGCTCGCTTATACTTTTTGTTTTGGCTGTGAAGGTCACAAACTCTTTGCCATGTGGATACCTTATGGATCTGTTGAAAATCTGTCATGATTTTCTTTAGCTGACCGGCCGTTTTGACCGGTTTTTCGCTTTCCCGTGGATAATAACACCGGTCGCCTGTCGTTATAAAATCCAAAGAAATTCTTATTTTTGTGCCTGTTTATAACCTCTGATGAAACATTTCCTCGTCTTTGCCTTATGCCTCTTCACTTATGCCGCGACTGCCCAGATCACGGTAACCGTGAGACCTGTGGATACGTTGCTGTGCTATGGCGACAGCGTTGCATTTGTGGCAGATATTTCGGGTACTGTTACCACCACGGTAACCTATCAATGGCAGAAAAATCTGGTTGATATCCCGGATGCCCGGGATTCCCTTTATGCAATTCCGTTTGTGAGTGGATCGTACACCGGAATTTACCGGTGCATCGTTACCATGGGTAGCGAGATAGATACAAGCAATGATGCCCGGTTGACGATGCATCCAAAAATCAATGTGGACACCCTGTACCGGTACAATCCACTCGGCTGCCCGAGCGAATGTAAAGGGCAATTCAAAACCGCGATATCTGGCGGCGTTCCGTTCAGTATCTATCCGCCATACATCTATGACTGGAATGGTGGACATTCTCAGGATACCATTGTGTTCGGACTTTGTCGGGGTAAATATACCCTCACTGTTACCGACTCTGTTGGATGCCATATCGATACCACTTATTATGTTGATGTACTGAAATCTCCGAAAGTCACCTTTGACATTCTTCCAAAAGATACGGTCTATCTGACAAACCCGAATATCCAGGTACAATTTCCCGATTCAATGAGGGTGCAGATGTTGAACTGGACCTGGGATTTCGGGGATAGCGCCAAAATTCAGAATGCAAACCCGGCTTACCATACTTACGACCGTACCGGAAAATTCAATGTCAGGCTCAGTTTTACCGACCTCAACGGTTGTGACACAACACTGCTGGTTGAACTCCTGGTCAAGGTTGTTGAGCTATCTATCCCGAATATTTTTACGCCTAACGGTGATGGGATCTATGATAAATTCAAAATCAAGATCAAAGACGAATCAGACCGGGAGGATTACCGACAGGCATACCTGAGCAACGAATTCATGGTCTTCGACCGGTGGGGGAAAAAGGTATTTCACCAGGATAACTACAAGAGCGAGGATTGGGATGGCGGGAACCTTTCTGACGGAACCTATTTTTATATCCTGAAATGTCACGGTCAATACAGTGATGATGTCTTCAAGGGTTCCGTGACGATCCTGCGGGGGAAATAATCATTTCAGATATGGATATGAAAAAAGAAGAACGTTTCGAAAAGGTTCTCAGCTATTTTCGTGAACATAATCCGGATGCACAAACAGAGCTGAAGTATAAATCACCTTACGAACTGGCAGTTGCAGTTGTTTTGTCGGCACAATGTACCGATAAGCGTGTCAACATGATCACACCTGATTTTTTCAGGATTTTTCCCGGTCTTACGGAACTCGCACAAGCTGATTCGCAGGCAGTTTTCGGGTTGATTAAAAGTTGTTCCTATCCGAACAACAAAACCCGGAATCTTATTGCAATGGCACAGACTGTACTGCAACATTTCGGCGGGAACTTTCCGGAAGAAGTAACGGAGCTGCAAAAAATCCCGGGGATCGGTCGCAAAACAGCCAACGTCCTTGCTTCCGTACTCTTCAATAAGCCGGCGCTTGCAGTCGATACACATGTTTTTCGCGTAGCAGCACGAATCGGTTTGACTACCCGTGCAAAGAACCCGTTGCAGGCAGAAAATCAACTCATTAAGTATATACCGGAAAATCAGCGATCGGTGGCGCACCATTGGCTGATCCTGCATGGCAGATACGTTTGCATGGCAAGGAATCCCAAATGTGCTTCCTGTGGACTGGCGAACTATTGCAAGTATTTCCTGACTAAGTTTAAAGGGTGAATCTGTTAATAACTTGATGCTGGAATTTCCGGTTGAAGACCTTTATATTAATAATTTTGAATCCGCAGACTTGCGTTCACAGGGTTATTCAAATGTCGGAATATGAGAAATTTAAAGATAGGTGATCGTGCCCCCGATTTTACTTTCAGGGACCAATCTGGGAATAGCATCTCATTAAAAGATTTAAAAGGGAAAAAGGTAATTCTCTATTTTTATCCCAGGGATTTGACTCCCGGGTGTACCGCTGAAGCGTGTAACCTGAGAGATAATTATCAGCTTCTGACCGCAAAAGGCTTTTTTATCATCGGGGTTAGTGCCGACGACGAAATCTCACACCAAAAATTTTCCGAAAAAAATGCATTACCTTTCATACTGATCCCCGATAAAACAAAAAATATCATCAGGGATTATGGGGCGTGGGGTGAAAAAAAACTTTACGGGAAAACTTATGAAGGTATTCTTCGGATGACTTATATACTGAACGAAGAAGGTGTTATCGAACATATTTTTTCGAAAGTCGACACAAAAAATCACACTGCCCAGATCCTGAAGGAACTGGATTATTAACCGGGGAGTTAACAAACCCCAATGTGGGTCGTAAGATTTCGTGACCGTGAAACTTCATGACCCCAAAAAAGGAGGAAAACTTATGGCTACAGAAGTAAACAAGGAAAAAGAAAAAGCTTTGCAACTGACCCTTGACAAGCTTGAAAAAACTTATGGAAAAGGAACCATAATGCGGCTTGGCGATCACGCAATTGAAGCCGTTGACGTAATTCCTACCGGTTCCATCGGACTGGATGCAGCCCTAGGGATCGGCGGATTTCCCAAAGGAAGGGTCATAGAGATCTTCGGACCCGAATCATCCGGGAAAACAACACTGGCTCTCCATGCCATCGCGGAATCACAAAAACGCGGAGGAATTGCGGCATTTATCGATGCCGAACATGCATTCGACCGGTTCTATGCCGGGAAACTGGGCGTGGACGTGGAAAACCTGCTGGTGTCGCAACCTGATCATGGGGAACAGGCGCTGGAGATTACAGAAAACCTGATCCGTTCCGGCGCCATCGATATCATTGTCATCGATTCGGTTGCCGCACTTACTCCGAAAAGTGAAATCGAGGGAGAAATGGGCGACTCAAAAATGGGCCTTCAGGCCCGGCTGATGTCGCAGGCCCTGAGAAAGCTTACAGCCACCATCAGTAAAACTGCAACTTGCTGTATCTTTATCAACCAGTTACGCGAGAAGATCGGTGTCATGTTCGGTAACCCTGAAACAACAACCGGCGGTAACGCGCTTAAATTCTACGCCTCAGTAAGGATCGATATCCGGCGACAAACCCAGTTAAAAGAAGGAGAGGAAATTATCGGCAACCATGTTAAAGTTAAAGTTGTAAAAAATAAAGTGGCGCCTCCCTTCCGTAAAGCAGAATTTGATATCATCTTCGGCGAAGGAATTTCGAGGGGTTATGAGATTATTGACCTCGCCACTGAAATGAATATTATAAAGAAAAGCGGTTCCTGGTTCGGTTATGGCGATACCAAACTGGGACAGGGTAGGGATGCCGTTAAAAAGATCATCCAGGATAATCCTGAGCTTGCCGATGAACTTGAGAAAAAAATCAAAGAAACTATTAATTCACAGTGATCCTCTGATGAAAAAAATCATTTTCGGTTTTCTGGCGATTTGGTGGATGCTGGCTTCGTGTGACCGTGCAGCCGAAAAAAATCAGGCCCGCGATGCCGGCGATACCATCAAATCGAGGATCTCACAACTTACGGAAAAGATCCGAGAAGACGCCTCCAATGCGGAACTCTATAACACGAGAGCGCAATACTATATTTTCGACAAGCAACTTGACCTGGCGCTCAGGGATGTCAATAAAGCAATATCCATCGATTCCAGGAAGGGTGAATATTATATCACACTCTCTGATACCTACCTGGTAATGGGGCAACCCGATAACAGCCGCGACGCCCTTCTCAGAGCCAGGGAACTGGAACCGGGAAACACCAAGGCTTTGTTGAAATTGGCAAAATTGTATCTGATTGTCAAGGATTATAAAGACTGTTATGCCACGGTCAATGAGTTGTTAACACTTGATCATAATAATGCTCAGGCACATTATACCCGGGCTATTGGACTGCTCGAACAGGGCGACACAAACCGTGCAGTGGGCGACCTTCTGAAAGCAGCCGATAAAAATCAGGAATTCTACGAAGCATATATCGAACTGGGTGAACTTTTTTCGATTCGTAAAGACAAAGTTGCCGAAACCTACCTGAGAAATGCGCTCAACCTGCGGCCTGATAGCAAAGAAGCGCTCTACATGCTTGGTATGTTCTACCAGGAAACGGGTCAATACGAAAAAGCCGTTTCGATCTATACAAATTTAGCCAGAATTGACACTTCTTTCCGGGATGCTCCTTACAACATTGGTTACATATATCTGGTTTACCTGAAGGACTTTAAAAGATCAATCCGTTTCTTTGATGAAGCCCTGAAAAAGGACCCCATGTATTACCAGGCTTACTATAACAGGGGATACGCGTATGAACTTTCCGGTAATTATGCTCATGCCCGGGAGGATTATAAACAAGCCCTGAAGATTCTGGTAAACTACGATAAAGCAGTAGAAGGACTTAACCGACTTGACAAGTTAGAGATCAGGAAGTGAGTTCTTTCCGGATAACCTTCAGTTCCTCAAGCAATTTGGCGGTGTTTTCAACCAGATCCTGGTAAAGGATATCGAGTCCGGTTTTCTCTTTGTTTTTCGCTGCTTCATCCAGCCTCCGGGAAAGATCTATGGTGACCGGATCCATGAAATTTGCAACGACCCCTTTCAAGCTGTGTGCGTTAAATTTCAACTGAACGAAATCCTGTTCCTTCACGTTTTTTGAAAGCTTTTCAAAACGTTCATCGTACTCAGAAAAGAAGATGTCAATAATCTCAATAATAATTTCTTTGTCGAAATATTGGAAATTTTCATTGAATTTCTTCCGGTCTATCATAGTAGATATTTTATACAAATATATTAAAGTAAAGACATTTTTAAATAATACTGTGAAATTAAAATTCGTATATATTGTCCGTTGATACATAAAGAATATTGTGAATCGCCGCCTGCGCAATCAGTAAACGATACCCGAAACGGTTCTCAAATAACTTCCTGCACTCCCTGACCGCATTTTCTTTATGAGCCTTCCGGGGTTTCTGATAAAGCAGTATAAAATCGCGAAGGTCCTGGTAAACATCCGTGAAACACTCTGCCAGACTTGCCTTTATCGGGTCATGATGGCTGTTTTCACGAAGATCGACATACGAAAATGAGTCATTTTCCCCGAATTTCCTGTACAGTTCGTTAAACATTGTTTCCCATTCTTCCTCGGTGACAAAATGTTCGGTTGCCTCCTCATCCGACGATTCTGTATCAGGGAGCAGAACCGCCTTGAGATAGATCATGGGTGCTATCTTCTGTAAAAACGAAAACAATTCGTTCCGGGTATACTGCTGGCTCTTTTCAAGCGATAAACAGTACTCATTGGCCACGGTGAGAAAATCCAGAACATGCCTGGAGTAAACCGGTTCATCATTCCCGGATTGTTGCTCTTCATTCATGGATCATTTTTTATCGCAAATATATGAAACGACAATCAGTTTCCAAGTGTTTCCTCATAAGGTGCCCCGGGAACAAAATCATAATACTGGATTTCCGGGACCGAGCTGAACAAATATTGAAATCTGCTCAGATTTCCCGCCGGTGAAGGATAAATGGTGGCAGAAATCTGGAAAGGAGGAAAAACAAGGTTATCATTTTTGATGAGAACGCCCAGCCCGATTCCACTGAAAAAAGGCTCTTGAAAAAGATATTCGTGTTTCTGCGCGACCAACCCGATCTGAAAATTCGCCGTCAGAGCAAAGTTAAAACCATAAAAGTTCCATGGCGTGAAGGCGACAAGGATCGCTCTCGAATAAAACATTTCAGTTCCGTAAAAATCATCGTAGTAATCGACCTTGTTGATCCTGAAATCCAGGTTCGCATCATATGCATCCAGATTGTTGGATCGCAGATTGATCCCGGTCCTGTAATCTGAATTTAGATAGGCACGGAATTTAAACCGTTTATCGGGAGATTTGTATAACGGGGTAAAATATCTTAGATTCACCTTAAAAACAGCATCTTCAAAGGAAGTCCGATTCAAAAAACCACCGAATTTCAAATATCCTTCGAGAAAACCAAAATTCCGAAAATAATTACCCGCAGATAACCGGACACCTGAATAAAATCGTAAATAGTAATCGGTGTGATCAAGACCTGCCGTAATTTGAACAAGAGCACCATATGGTAAATTCTCGACTTTCCCGAATTTTGAAACATATTCTGTCAGATAGTAGTTATTGCTGGAAAAAGAAACCGAAGTCAGAAATTGTTTCTGGTTGTAATAGGCTCGGTTGGAATCGATTGTCACCAATGGCCGGGAGGTAAACTGTTTCAGGTAGATTCCTGCAGTAACGATGATCCGTTGATTGTTTTTCAGGTTTTTTAATGGAAATGCTTTGCCAAACCATGCCCCCTGTTGGTTGTAAAATGATATGATATCGGTGCTGTCGGTCAACTCATAAATATCTTTCACAAATGCAGCGTTTAAACCTCCACCCCATTTAGTCTGGTTCGTTAGAAACGAACGGTTCAGCCCCACTCTGAAATTTCTCCCACCCTCGTCTCCGGCAGTATACTCTATTATTCCATCAATGAAGCTTCCACCGATATTTGAATACTTGTAGGATAAACCGCTGATTAAAAAAAACGGGGCACGGTACAGGTCGGCTGAAGTATTGACGGTCAGTCTATCACCCAGTCCCAGGAAATTGGCATCATAAAGTCGAACGGTGATCCGTTCTATGGTTACCCCAGGAATATCAATCCCGATCGACCAGACATCTTTGGCGATGACTGTGACATCCACACTGTCAGACACTATCCCGGTTCCTTTCAGCAGGATCCGGGCATCATCGATATAATCAAGATCCTTCAGAATACGTTGATTCTCGGCGATCTCAGCGGGATTGATCCGATCACCTTTCTTAAATAACAGATTCCGTTTTATGATAAATTTTCGGGTGTTCATGTGCACATTGTTAAGGGCTCTGCCTGCCCCGGATGTTGACACCCGCAATGTGTCAAATATGGATGTCCCGAAAGGCGAAAGAATCACGATCCGGATATTCCGGATTACTTTACCTTTAAATGATTCAAAATCCGTGGTGCTTTTAACCACCTGTTCAGTCCGGACCGGATTCACAGGCTGCGGTTCCACGAATGCAAGGGGATAAAGGAGCCGGGTTATTTTCTTGCGTGATAGCTTTTTATACAGGGTGTCATAAAATGTTCTGGACCTTATTTGCGCAAGTGAATCATTTGAAAACATTTGCTGATTTGTGACCAGAAAAAAAGTGTCGCCGGGAATTTCAACGACCAGTGACTTTGTAAGAAAA
This sequence comes from Bacteroidales bacterium, assembly GCA_028706295.1. Lineage (GTDB taxonomy): Bacteria > Bacteroidota > Bacteroidia > Bacteroidales > FEN-979 > CAIVAT01. Next base: position 31,253 of record JAQWBQ010000016.1, on the reverse strand, counting down.
TAGGTGCCCTTTCTTATTTTAATGGTGTCGGATTGCTCAACCTGAACATCCGGCATTGGAATGCGATTCTGGAAATCGGCATGGACTCCGAAAAGGATCAGCAGTGTCTGTATGAACGAAAGTATCACATCTATTTAAGATTCAGAGCGGTAATGATTCCGCTGATCTTGCGGTCAAGCCGTTCTTCAGTGATTTCGAATTCCCCGGATGACTGAAGATTTTGCCTTACACCAAAATAGAATTTAATCTTGGGTTCAGTTCCCGATGGACGCATGCTGATGATACTTCCATCCTCCAGAATAAATTGAAGAACATTGGAAACGGGCAGATCTATCTTTTTGGTGGTTCCATTTAAGATATCCCTTTCGATAAGCTCCTGGTAATCCTTTATGCAGACAACCTTTGAATTATTGATCGTGTCAGGAGGATGATTTCGGTAATCAAACATCATCCGCTGGATCTCCTCGGCACCCGTTTTTCCCTTTTTTGTCACTGAGAGCAGGGTCTCTTTATAAAAGCCGAATACAAGATAGATCTCCTGCAACAGATCAAAAAGTGTCTTGCCCCGATCAGCCATCCACGCTGCAGCTTCTGCGATCATGGCACAGGAACTTACGGCGTCCTTATCACGGACAAAATCCCCGATCAGATACCCGTAACTCTCCTCACCCCCGATAATGAAGATCTGATCAGTCTCATGCTTTCGGATGACATCGGCAATGAATTTGAACCCCGTCAGACTTTCAAAATAATCAACACCGAACTTCCGCGCAATTTCTGAGAGTAACCGGGTGGTCACGATGGTAGAGACAATGTACTCCCTACCCGTCAACTTTTTTCTTTCACTCCACCGGGTCAGTATGTAGTAAAATAACAGGGCAGCCGTTTGATTTCCGTTCAGGAGGATCATCTTCCCCCGGTTATTTCGAATTGCAATCCCCACCCGGTCAGCATCCGGGTCAGTAGCCATGACAAGATCAGCTTGTAATTCCTCTGCCAGATGAATACCCATGTTCAGCGCTTCATGCTCCTCAGGATTGGGCGAATGGACTGTCGGAAAATTGCCGTCGGCAGTGGCTTGTTCGCTGACGATAGTAACATTTTCAAACCCGAACCGCTTTAAAATCTCAGGAACCAGGGTACGGCCGCACCCGTGTAAAGGGGTATAAACGATCTTCAGGTTTTTGTTTCGTTTAATCGCATCTGGCGAAAGTGATAACGCGGCAATTTGATCCAGGTAAAGACAGTCTATCTCTGACCCGATGGGGATAACCAGCTCCGGATTTCCTTTCCAGAGAACATCTTCGACGGAAGTGATCATTTTAACCTCTCTGATCACATTCTCGTCATGGGGAGCGATCATCTGTGCCCCATCGTCCCAATAGGCTTTGTATCCGTTATATTCTTTCGGGTTGTGAGAAGCTGTTATCATAACACCACTCTGGCAGCCGAAATGTCTGATTGCAAATGACAATTCCGGGGTCGGGCGAAGCCCTTCGAACAGGTAAACCCGAAACCCGTTGGCAGAAAAGACCTGGGCGACGATTTCTGCGAAAAAACTGCTGTTGTTCCTGCTGTCATGTGCAACGACAACGCTTACAGGCTGAACCAATGGAAACATCCGCTTTAGATAATTGGCCAGCCCTTGTGTTGCCATCCCGACGGTGTATTTATTCATCCTGTTCGTGCCGGCTCCCATGATTCCACGCAATCCACCGGTTCCGAATTCCAGATCCCGGTAAAAAGAATCGATCAGCTCAGATGGATTGGATTCCATCATCGAAGCAACTGCTTGTCGGGTTTCCTCGTCGAAATTTTCAGACAGCCATCCCTGGGCCCGTCTTGTGATTTCAGCATCAGTATTAATCATAATTTTATTAACGATTTTCAGTGTTCATTATTCCTGATTCATCAGCCGGTCAAGGCACACTTTTAAACTGTTACGCCAGTATGGAATCTCAATCTGCAGCCTGTTTTTTATCTTTGTTTTATTCAGAACACTGTAAAAAGGACGTACAGCCGGCCGCGGAAAATCTTTGGTTTCAATCGCGTTGAGGGTACATTCGATTCCCGTCAGTTCAATGATGGCATGAGCAAAATCTAACCAGCTGACCGCCCCTTCATTGGCATAATGAAAAACCTCCACATGTTCAGTTAACCGCTGATCCCGAATAATTATCAGGATTGCTTCTGCAAGATCACCGGCATAAGTCGGTGATCCGATCTGATCATACACGACATTGATTTTCCCATGTTCCAGGGCAAGTTTCAGGATGGTCTTTACGAAATTACCACCAAATTCAGAGTACAGCCAGGAAGTTCTGATAATTGTGCTGGAAACAGCGTGGGACTGGATCATCTTTTCACCGGCAAATTTACTTTTCCCGTACGTTGAGACAGGGTTGGCAACATCCGTCTCGGTATAGGGCCTGAATCCCCTGCCATCGAAAACATAATCAGTGGAAATGTGGATCAAATGCGCCTGGTTGCGGGCAGTAACTCTGGCCAGGTTGCCGACAGCATTGGAGTTGATCAGGTAAGCCAGAGTTTCCTCCTGTTCCGCTTTATCAACTGCCGTGTATGCTGCGCAATTGATTACAACCTCAGGCTTTTCCACTTCGAAAAACCCTTCCAGCGCTTTTTCACTGGTAATGTCCAACTCCTGAATGTCGGTGTGGATGAATGTTAATTCAGGAAACTGTGGAGCCAATCGCCGGATCTCATTTCCCAACTGACCATTGGAACCCGTGACAAGGACTTTCATTGATCGAGGATTCAGATTATGGTTTTAAAATAGTTGATGGTTTTGAGCAACCCTTCTTCAAGCATTACTGTTGGTTCCCATCTCAACTCTTTCCTGGCAAGTGTTATATCAGGCTTGCGTTGTGTCGGATCGTCGGATGGAAGTGGCATATGAATGATCTTGGATCTGGAACCTGTCAGACCTATTACTTTTTGTGCAAGTTCAAGGATCGTGAATTCATTAGGATTGCCAATGTTGACGGGGCCGGTAAATTCCTCCCTCGAATTCATCAGCCGGATCATCCCTTCAAGCAAATCATCCACATAGCAGAAACTTCTCGACTGACTACCGTCGCCATAGATTGTAATATCTTCATTTCGAAGCGCCTGGACGATAAAGTTCGACACCACACGCCCGTCGTTGGGATGCATACGAGGTCCATAGGTGTTGAATATCCGCATGATTTTTATGCGAACCTTATTTTGCTGATGATAATTGATGAACAGGGTCTCAGCGATCCGCTTCCCCTCATCATAACACGACCGGATCCCGATGGGATTGACATGACCCCAGTAGTTCTCAACTTGAGGGTGTACTTCCGGATCCCCATAAACCTCACTGGTCGATGCCTGCAAAATTCTTGCTTTTGTACGCTTCGCCAATCCGAGCATATTGATCGCACCCATGACCGATGTCTTAACGGTCTTTATGGCATTGAACTGGTAGTGGATGGGGGAGGCAGGACATGCCAGATTATATATCTCATCAACCTCAATATAAAATGGCATGATAACATCGTGACGGATCAATTCAAAAAACGGATTCTTCAATAAGTGTACGACGTTTTGTTTCTGTCCGGTAAAATAATTATCGAGGCAGACTACCTCATTGCCTTCATTCAGAAGCCTTTCACATAAATGAGAGCCCAGAAATCCTGCGCCCCCGGTGACGAGTATTTTTTTTCTGATCATTTTCTATGTTTTAGCAAGTTAACCGATCGAGATTCCTGGATGCCTCCGGCGATGGAACAGGGGAGGCAGTTGACGGACTTTAACGCGATGTATTAACCCCGATACAGTAATAAGTGAATCCTTTACGCTTCATTTCCGGAATCTCATAAATGTTACGGCCATCAAATATTACCGGCGCTTTTAACAACTTGTTTACGATATTGAAGTTGGGGAACTTAAACTCAGGCCATTCCGTGACCAGCATCAGGCAATCAGCATCAATCAGAGCATCATACTGATCCGGGGCGTAATAAATCGAATCGCCGAGGATGCGCTTCGCCTCACTCATGGCAACCGGATCATATGCTTTTACTTTAACGCCAGCTTCCAGTAGCTTTTTAATGATTTTCAACGAGGGTGCCTCTCTCATGTCATCAGTCTGGGGTTTAAAGGAAAGACCCCATAATGCAACCGTTTTCCCTCGAAGATCACCTTTATAATGTTGTTCAAACTTGTTATAAAGAACCTCCTTCTGATCATCATTAACCGCTTCCACGGCCTTTAAAACCCTAAGATTGTACTTAAATTCATCGGCAGTATGTATAAGAGCCTTCACATCTTTCGGGAAACAGGAGCCTCCATATCCCACACCAGGATAAATAAATTTATTGCCAATCCTTGAATCTGAGCCAATGCCCCTCCTGACCATATTGATGTCAGCCCCGACAATCTCACACAGGTTTGCCATGTCATTCATGAAGCTGATCTTGGTTGCCAACATGGAATTCGCAGCGTACTTGGTCATTTCAGCAGAAGTAATGTCCATGAAAATGACTGGATGACCATTCAGCGTGAAAGGTTTATAGAGCGCTTTCATCAGTTCCTCTGCACGTTGCGAGTCGCAACCAACTACGATCCGGTCCGGCTTCAGGAAGTCGTCGATCGCTGCTCCTTCCTTCAGGAATTCAGGATTCGATGCCACATCAAAATCAATGGAAACACTCCTGTTCTTCAGCTCTTCGGCAACCACTTTACGGACTTTATCTGCAGTGCCGACAGGTACTGTGCTTTTGGTGACAATCAGTAGATAATTCTTCATGAATCTTCCGCAATCACGCGCAACACTGAGCACATACTTAAGGTCTGCACTGCCGTCTTCGTCAGGTGGAGTTCCAACAGCGCTGAAAATGACCTCACAGTCCTCGAGTGCTTCAGCTATGCTGGTTGTAAAGTGGAGACGGTCCTTTTTCATGTTTCGGTGAACCATCTCCTCCAGTCCGGGCTCATAAATTGGAATTATGCCATTCTGAAGGTTCTCGATTTTTTTTTGATCGATGTCAACGCAGGTGACATCGATGCCTACTTCGGCAAAACATGTGCCGGTGACCAATCCTACATATCCGGATCCTACGATTGCGACTTTCATGAGTTGGTGGTTTAGGTTAGAAAATTTGAACAAATATAAATTAAAAATGTTCAATATATAATAGTTTTATACTGAATCTTGGTGATTTTGCGAAAGCAAAATCGCTTAGATACAGTTATGTCTACCTCCAATCAGGGAACAATTTACGCGATCCCGGGAGGCGGTCAGATATTCAGTTTGGTTTGGATTGCTCTGATATCCTGTTTTATTTGGTTCACCGTTTGCGTAAGGTGACAGGTTTCAGAATGAGAATTCTCGGGGATCTGCGAACTGATGAAATGAACAAAATGCCAAACTTCCCGGATCTGGGTTACATTGATTTCGAAGGGTTCATAGATGGGATTCAGAGAATGAAGGATTAATTTTCCTTCCTGTTTGATCCGGTTTTCGACAACCTTGAAAACAATCCCTTCGTCCATGGTGAGAAGGATGTATGCATCCTTGCTCCGGATGGTCATCCAGTCCTGAACAAACACCCCGGTGACCCAAGCCCCGTGCGGAATAGGTAACATCGAATCACCGTGAACCTGAAATGTCCGGTATTTTTTCTGTTTCGAAAGAAACGGGAGCCGGAATGTAGGAAGAATGCTGATATACTCAGGATCGGCAAAACCACTGGTGTACCCTGCCTTCGCTTTCTCCGAAACAAGTTCAATGTTCTCGTCGTTGTCGGAACCGACGGTGGTAGTCAATATCCTGAGGTTTGAACCTTTGATGAAAACATCGTACCCCCGCTCCAGTTGCCGGAGCTGGCTTTCAGGAAGCCGTGTCAGGTCAACCCGGATGAGGGTGTCGATGGCCACGTTATAATACCCCGAAAAAGCAATCAGGGCTTCAAATCCCGGCTGGGCGATGTTATTCTCGTACCCGCTCAGGGTTGAACGTTTCATTCCGAGGGCAACGGCAACGTCGTCCTGAGTCCGTTCCCTGCGTTTCCGTAAAAATTTTATGTTGCTGCTGAAAAACATGGTTAAAAATTTGGTCACTGCAAATATAATGATTATATTGTAGTCATAAAAATGATTAAAAAATAAACAAAAAGAAATAGCTATTTCGCTATTTATGTTTCTCTCCCGCAATATCGTCCACCTTGACCTCGACACCTTCTTTGTGTCGGTGGAGCGCCTGGTTCGCCCCGAACTGGTTGGGAAACCGGTCATCATTGGCGGTACCTCCGATCGCGGCGTGGTAGCCAGTTGCTCCTATGAAGCGAGAAAATTCGGCGTCCATTCGGCCATGCCGATGAAGATGGCCCGGGCGCTGTGCGGTGATGCAATCCTGGTCAGAGGTGACATGGAACGCTATTCGAAGTATTCACATGAGGTCACGGAGATCATTGCCGAGAAGGCCCCGCTGTATGAAAAGGCATCTATCGACGAACACTATATCGACGTGACCGGAATGGACCGTTTCTTCGGAGTACAGAAGTGGACACATGAGCTGCGCGAACGGATCATCAAAAATACCGGGCTGCCAATATCTTTCGGACTTTCTGTGAACAAGACCGTTTCGAAGATTGCAACGGGAGAGGCCAAGCCTAACGGGGAACTCTTCGTGGGCTGCGATGCCGTACAACCTTTCCTGGCGCCGCTTTCGATCCGAAAGATCCCGATGATCGGGGAGAAGACCTACCGCTTGCTGCGCTCCATGGGGGTGGTGACCATCGACACCCTCAGCCGGATACCTGTCGATATGATGGAACGCGTGATTGGAAAGAATGGCATCGTGATCTGGGAAAAGGCCAACGGCATTGATACCACCCCGGTCTATCCCTACCATGAAGCCAAATCGGTCAGCACTGAATCCACTTTTGACCAGGATAGCATCGACATCATCCGGATGAAGGAGATCCTCGTGAAAATGGTGGAAAAGATCTCCTTTGAACTGCGCGACAAGCAAAAGCTGACATCCTGCATTACCGTCAAGATCCGCTATTCCAATTTCGATACGCATACGTTGCAGAAGCAGGTGCCCTATACGTCTTTCGACCACCAGCTCATCCCGGTCGTGAAGGAGCTTTTCGATCGCCTCTACCAGCGCAGGATGCTGATCCGCCTAATCGGAGTACGCTTCAGCGGGTTGATCTCAGGCAATCCCCAACTGAACATGTTCGACGATAACCTGGAGATGGTCAGCCTCTACCAGGCCCTTGACCGGATTCGGAGAAAGTACGGGCAGAAGATCGTGAGGAGGGGAGTGGCGTATGCAGTTAGCGAAGTAGCGAAATAGTGAAAAGCAAAATGGCAAAGTTTTTTAAAACGTATTCCCTTTTGATGGTTGACGGATTAATGGATAAACGTTCCTTATGGAGAAGTACGATGCTGTATTTCGCTTTTCGTCTTTCGCTTTTCACCATTTTTTTTTCTTCCTTGCAAACCATATGGGAATCTCGATTCCTCTACAAGAAAAACCTTTTCAATGGAAGAAACCAGATCATCAAGAACAACAGGGAGATCAAAAAAACGAATGAACCTGATATTCGTTGACCCGATCTCGGTGACATTGGAGTAAGTAAGATTAACGACCCAGGCCTCTGACGGGTGATATTTTTCAATGAAACTGCGCTGCGACCGGGTAACAGCAGGCTTATTGAGGTTTGAAAATTTGACTTCCACAGGAATCGGATCCCTTTGACGTGAAATGACAAAATCGACTTCGGCTTTATCGGTGGTTCGCCAGTAATGTAAGGTGAACGGAGTTCCGTACAGTTTTTGTAGTAGCGTGTTCCCTACAAGATTCTGAAATGCAAAACCATAGTCCTGCCTGTTTTGAATATTTCCAAAAGATGAAATAGCAAAGTTTCGCATGCCATGGTCGGAAAAATATAAAACAGGTGATTTTGTGATTTCTTTTGCCGGATTATTGAAAAATGGTTCAATCAGCCTGATAAAATAGGTCTTTTGAGCCAACCAAAGATTTTTTTGAATGGTCGGAGAAGACTGTTGCGCTTCATTCGAAAGGTTACTCAGATTGATCATTTGACCTGTCTGGGCAGCAAGAAGCCGGATTAACCTCTTAAAGGCTTCAGGTTGCTCTCCTTTAATAACTTGCCTGATATCCCTGTCGATATAAGATTGGAAGATTTCATTGATCGTGAGTATCTTTTCCCTGATTGTTTGGGATGTAATCACCCGCGGATAACCGCCGAAGTTCAGATACTCGTTAAGAAATTCGAGGGATTTCTGAGTGTTGAGATTGACAAAGTCTTTCACTCGCTTGGAATATTTGTACCCCGTCCGAAAATCAAGGAATTCATGGAATGTGACAGGATACACTTCGAAAATTCTTCTCCTGCCTGAAAGAGACTCATAAATCTTTTCCTTTAATTCGATGCTTCCCGATCCGGAAATAACGAATTTCCAGGGAAGCTTCATATCGAAAAGACCCTTCAGGAATATCCCGGCATTTTCCTTGCGCTGGATCTCATCAAGAAAAACATATCCCGGTTCATCTCCGAATTCAAGGCGGATGCGTTCGATCAGCCTGGCTTGCGAGCTGAAGAACACTTCGTCGTTTTCGAAATCGAGGCTTAAAGAAATCACCCGCCTTCCGGTTTTAACGAGATCATCCATCAGCAGGTTCATGAGGGTTGTTTTGCCCACTTGCCTTGCTCCGCTGATAAATGTCATTTCCGGCTGGTTCAGATGGGATTTTATTTCATCAAGAATATATCTTTGAATCATAAAAAAAAAGAGATTATTATTTTACCCGATAAAATTAAAAACAAAGTTACAAAAATATCGGGTAAAATACAAATATTTTATTTTTCCACTTCATCATTTTTTTGATTATATTGTTATCGTTGCTTTGATTAAAAAATAATCAAAAAATTGTCATTTCGCCATTTTATATATGTTTCTCAACTGTCACTCATACTATTCACTCCGCTACGGCACGATGTCGGTTGAAACGCTTGTCGACGAGGCGGTTACTGCCTATTCCAGTGGGGCTGGTGGCGTGGCATCGAAACCAGCTGGCCGGACCACATCAGGTCTGGCCGCAACTGTCGTCAGGGATATTGCGCCCGCCATGGCGTTGACCGACATCAACAATTCCACAGGAATCATGGAATTTATATCGGTTTGTCGTGAAAAAGCCATCAGACCGATCGCGGGCATTGAGTTCAGGCGCAATGACACGTTGCTTTATGTGGGCATGGCACGAAACAATGATGGTTTCCGTGAATTGAACGATTTCCTGAGCCGGCACAACCTCACCGGTCATCCATTGCCCGATGTGCCAGAGCAATTGGGAAATGTGTACTGGATATTGCCACTGGCAAATATCGAAAAAACGAAAAGTGAAAAACGAAATGGCGAAATAGTGAAAAATAATGTAAATCAATCAATTATCTCGCCATTTAGCCATTTTGCTATTTCGCCTTTCACTTTCGTTGGCATCCGCCCTTCAGAACTCAATCCGTTGTTGCTTTCACGCCACCGGGACCTTGTTCCCCGCATGGTACTATTGGCTCCGGTTACTTTTCGGAATGAAAAGGAGTATGAGCTGCACCGTAATTTCAGGGCTGTTGATCACAATGTATTGCTGACCCGGCTGGAATCACACCAGGTTGCAGCTACCGACGAGTTTATGCTGAGGGTGCCGGAACTGCTAGAATTGTGCAAGGATTTTCCCGAGATTCTCACCAATACAATCCGGATCATTGAAACATGTAATATCGATTTTGATTTCAAGTCATGTAAGAATAAAAAGACCTTTACGGGAAGTCGTTATGATGACCGTATCCTGCTTGAAAAACTTGCGCACGATGGAGTTAGCTATCGATACGGAAACAAAAACGGGGAAGCGATGCGCAGGATCCGGCATGAACTTGATATAATAGACAAAATGGGTTTTGCTGCATATTTTCTTATAGCGTGGGACATTATCCGTTATTCGATGTCGCGCGGCTTTTATCACGTGGGACGCGGAAGCGGGGCCAACAGCATGGTCGCATATTGCCTGAGGATCACCGACGTTGATCCGATTGAACTCGATCTCTATTTTGAACGGTTCATCAATCCCAAAAGAACCTCACCCCCCGATTTCGACATCGACTATTCATGGAAAGAGCGGAACGAAGTGATCGATTACATTTTCAAACGATACGGTCATGAACATACCTCCTTGTTGGGCGCCATGTCGACCTTTCGCGATAAATCGATCTACCGGGAGTTGGGAAAGGTACACGGCCTTCCCAAGGTCGAAATTGACGCATTCCTGAAATATCCTGAAGAGGCCATTCATAAGAATCATATAATTCGCAAAATCAGTGAATTGGGTGAAATGATGGCGGATTTTCCCAACCTTCGCAGTATTCATGCAGGCGGGGTACTGATCTCTGAAGAACCCATCACCAATTACACGGCGCTTGATCTTCCGCCCAAGGGCTTTCCGACAACACAATTCGACATGTATGTGGCAGAGGACATCGGGTTTGAAAAACTGGATATACTGAGCCAGCGGGGTATCGGACATATTTATGAGACAGCAGCATTAATAAGAAAGAACCAGGGGCTTAGCATTGATGTACATAATGTCAGATCGTTCAGGGAGGACGAACTGGTCAAGGAGCAACTAAGAAGTGCAAGGACCATCGGATGTTTCTATGTTGAAAGCCCGGCTATGCGGGGATTGTTAAAAAAACTGAGATGCGATAACTATCGGACCCTGGTTGCCGCTAGCTCGATCATCAGGCCGGGAGTGGCCCGGTCAGGGATGATGAAGGAATACATTCACCGTTTTCATAATCCCGGAAAATTCAAATACCTGCACCCGGTGATGGAAGAACAACTCAAAGAGACCTTTGGGGTTATGGTGTACCAGGAGGATGTGCTTAAGATCTGCCACCATTTTGCGGGCCTTGATCTTGCTGATGCCGACGTGATCCGACGTGCCATGAGCGGCAAGTACCGGTCGAAGAAAGAGTTGCAGCGGATTATCGATAAATTCTTTGAGAATTGCAGACAGTTCGGCTATCCCGAGGAAGTGACAAAAGAGGTATGGAGGCAAATCGAATCATTTGCTGGTTATTCTTTCTCCAAAGCCCATTCGGCCTCCTACGCGGTTGAAAGTTACCAGAGCCTTTACCTGAAAGCCCATTTCCCACTTGAATTCATTACCGGTGTGATCAATAATTTCGGAGGATTTTACCCCTCCTGGGTCTACTTTAATGAAGCGAAGATTTCGGGAGCGGACCTACACCCGCCTTGCGTGAACCGGAGTACATACATGACCGGTATCCAGGGAAAGGATATATTCCTGGGTTTCGTTCATGTGGCCGGACTGGAAGCAGCATTGGGGAAAAGCATAGCCGATTTGCGAATGCCAAATGGCGTCATGCAAATGATAAATGGAGACGCGCTGGAGGTTGGAGCGTATAAAGTTGGAACTGTGGGGCAGCGAAAAGGAGATGAGATGCAGCTAAATCATGAACAACAGAATAGCGGGGAAATCCCTTACCGAAGTCTTGAAGATTTTGTCACCAGGGTGCCTGTTACCCTCGATCAATTGATCATTCTGATTCGGGTGGGCGCTTTCAGATTCACCGGGAAACCAAAAGCCGCCTTGCTATGGGAAGCGCACATGCTGCTCGGAAAGGGCCAGAACCAGGAGGGTATTGCAAAGCCTGGTGCATTGAAGAAGTTGAATCATTCTGCCATGGACGCTCCTCAGGCCTCAGTTCCGGCTTCACATTTTTTACCAGAACCCTCCGAAATACCCGCTAATTGTCAATTGTCAATTGTAACTTGTCAATTACCACAACGCAGATATGAGCTCCCTGTTCTTGAACAGAACCTGCTGGCAGATGTGTACGATGAAATCGAATTGCTGGGGTTCCCGGTATCATACAGCTACTTCGACCTCCTTGAAACGAAATTCAGGGGAGATATCCTGGCTCATGAGATGTCGGAAAATGTTGGTAAAACACGCAGGATGATGGGATTGCTTGTCACAATCAAGTATGTTAGGACCGTGAAGAAGGAATGGATGCATTTCGGTACTTTTATCGATGTCAACGGACACTTCTTCGATACGGTACATTTTCCAAAAGCAGTGACGGAGTATCCGTTCAGAGGCGACGGCGTGTATCTTATCAAGGGGCGAATTGTTGAGGAATTCGGATTCCCGAGCCTGGAAGTCGGGAAAATGGCCAAAATGCCATTGAAAGGCGATCCACGGGGATAAAACCGGCCATTTTGTTACCGGGATTTGAAGGATCAGGGTTACCTTAAACGCAGGAACTCTTTTCCTGTTTAATAACACAACCCCGGCTGTTTAACAGTAACCTGATTCAGATTTTGGTCGTCGGTCTATGAAACATTAAGTATTTCATCGAGCCCCGAAATCTTGAATGTGCTTTTCAGGAATGGTTTACAATGGATGATTGAGAAACCCTTTAATTGTGATTGTTTTGCAGTGTTGACACATATCCTGATAAAAGATGATGAGATATAGTCAACCTCATTCAGATCGAAAACAATCCTGTAAGGGATGTTCCCGGCTTCCTCCCTGATCTTATCAATCTTGCGTCCGATTTCTTCTGCAATGGGTCCACTGGCAACAGTGTCAAGCCTCCCTGAAAACAAAAATACCAGGAGGTCATTCTCGGGTTGGTGTTGAATGGTTAACATGGTTGTATGATTTAGTGACTTTTTGTATATTCTTTACTAAGTTGCGCTTCATCCAGAGAAGTGTCATAATACCGGTCCGGATCCATTTCATGCCAGTTCTTATTCACCTTTCTGTAACAAACCCTTTGAATATTCAGTAAGTGCTTCGCTGTGATATTCTCCGTTTATCCGCTGATTTATGTTGTTCAAATATAACAAATTGTTTGATTTAACTTTAATGATATCCTAAATTCTGAAACCAATTTGAAATTATTGTCTAATTTTATTTGTTTTTTAAACATTTACATGCCCGGTTATCGACATGGATTATTGTCTGATTTTCTATTATCCATACAGTAACAACCTATATACAAAAAATTATGGTACAAGGCGACAGCATTAAGTTAACATTTCCCAATAAGCTTGAATATTCCTATTTGGTTCAGCAATTTGTAAGGGAAATTGCCAAGATGATCGGCTTTACAGGCGATGAACTTAATAAGATTGATATTGCTCTTGAAGAAGCAGTGTCAAATGTGATGATCCATACCCATGATGAAGGGAATCCGACCTTCGATATTATTTGTGATCATATCGCAGGGGGTATCAGGATCATCATTAAAGAAATGGGTATCCCATTCAACCCGGAGGGCATCAGAAAATATGAGGTAAGTGGGAATCTCGATGATCTTTCAACTTCCGGTTTAGGTATTTACCTGATTCAGAATGTGATGGATCATCTTGAATTCCATAACCTGGGAACTCAGGGCAAGGAGACGGTAATGATAAAATTTTTACCCGATGAGCTGCAAAAGGGTGTCGTTACCGATCAGCAGGCTGGGAATAAAGAACCTGCTGTCATTAAGGAAAAAATTGATTATACGGTCAGGGCATTAGCCGAGGAAGAAGCCATAGAGGTTTCACGGTGTGCCTACAAAACACACGGCTATACTTTTTTTGATGATCATATCTATTTTCCGGAACGATTGGTCGAAATGAACAGGAAGCATGAAATGATATCTGCTGTAGCAGTAACTGCCGATGGGACGTTCATGGGCCACTCCGCGTTTCTGTATCAATATCCCGAGGATGTGATCGCGGAACTTACTTTCGTTTTTGTGAATGTGGAATACCGGGGACAGGGCGCTCTGAACAGGTTGGTTGATTATCTATTCACTGTTCCCAAAAAACGGGAATTGAGGGGAATGTATGCTTATGCAGTTACCAACCATCCATTTACACAGAAATCAATGATCAAATTTCAGATCAACGATTGCGGATTATTGCTGGCAACAAGCCCTGCTTCCTGGAAGTTCAAGGGAATATCGGAAGATACTACACAGCGGATTAGTGTCCTGCTTTCATTCAAGTACCTTGAACCCCCTTTGGTTTACGATCTCTATGTCCCGCCGCACCATCAGGAAATGGTTGAAAAGTTGTACCGTAATGTTGGCGCCAATCACCGCTACCTGGTGCCGACTGCTGAACAGTTGGTTTGTACCCGGGCGGAGTCGGTGATCAGCAATGGTGCTAACGAACTGGAAGGCTGTGCCGAAATTTTCGTAATGGAATTTGGTCAGGACCTGATCAAGCAAATACGTAAGTCGGTACGACACTACTGTCTTAATGGAATGGCAGCCATCAACCTGTTTCTGAAACTGAAAGATCCACTCTCAGCAAAATACACGGCCGAGTTGGAGAAATTAGGATTTTTCTTCGCAGGGATATTACCGGAATCAAGAATCGGGGATGCTATCATCCTGCAGTATCTTAACAATGTGGATCTTGATTATGGTAAAATTCAACTGGTGACCGACATCGCAAAAGAACTGATGAACTATATACGGGAGCGTGACCCCAACATTATCGATTAATTCAGGATCATTTATGAAAGTTGTTTATTCGCCCTACCATATTCTGCATGACCCTCCCAAAGAATTTATTTCTAATCATATAGAAAATTACGGGGAATCTCCATTCCGGGCTGAACTGATTTTTGAAGCGCTCATGGATTTGCCTGGAATTGAGGTGATTCGTCCGGTCGAATTCTCAATCGATCACCTTCTTAAAGTTCATTCTGAGGAGTATATAAAATACCTTGAAACAGCTTACGATGATTGGATTGAAGCAGGATTATGGAGCGAAGGGGTTTTGCCCGAATTCTTTGCCCTTGGCCGTATCCGGCAAAATTCGCCCGGGAAAAGTCCGGTTGGGAAGGCCGGCTATTACATGACCGATAGTTGCACCATGATTGTCAAGGGTACCTGGGAAGCTGTAAGACATTCAGCTTATACCGCGCTGACCGGAGCACAAAATCTCTTGAATGGAGATGCAGTGGTGTTCTCCCTTTGCAGACCACCGGGTCATCATGCTGGGTACGACTATTCAGGCGGATATTGTTTTTTAAACAATGCGGCTATTGCGGCAAGATATCTGATTGACGTTGGTTCGGCTACCACATTTAGTCAGAAAAAGGTCGCAATTCTTGATATTGATTTTCATCATGGCAACGGGACCCAGGATGTTGTACAACGCCAGGAGAACATACTTTTTGTTTCTATTCATGGGGATCCCGATTACAATTATCCTTATCTGACGGGATCGGTTGCAGAGAATAGTGAAAAAAACATTAATTACCCTTTGCCTTCAGGAACGACCGATAAAGAATACGAATCGGTATTTCAGCGTGCAGTTACGGATATTAAAAAATTCGGGGTCGATTATCTGATTGTTTCTCTGGGGGTTGATACTTTTGAATTTGATCAGTTGGGCGATTTCAAACTGACTTCACCTGAGTACTCCAGATTATCACAAATACTGATTACCGAACTTGAAATTCCAATTCTCGTGATCATGGAAGGCGGATACAATACCGATTACCTCGCTGCCAACGTACTTTCTTTCCTGAGGCCTTTTATGCAGGACCCGGCATGACCAACATGAAATAAAAGTGTTTGAGACTAATTCAATCCCAAAACCTTTGGCCCCTGGTCGTAAACGATATCAACCGGGATCCGTGCAGTTTTCAACCGGTCAAGATCTGCCTGAAGTGACTCCCTGATCTTTCCGTTGGCATCCAGGTAGGTAACAGCCCCCTGGTAGTCACCGTCTCCTTCAATCATTAATACCTTGGCTGCCCATTCATTCATTGCAGTACGTATCTTATCCATGTTCACCCGGTAAGTACCTTCGGGAAGGCGTTCGAATGCTCCTTTATCTTCAAAATAGTTATAGCACATCATGTTGGCTTTCCCATGCGCACTTGCTGCGCCAAAACGGACCGAGCGGAAAAGTCCCGCCATATATGTAATAAAGCAGTCTTCAACCGTAATATCTTTGATTTCACCCATCTCAATCAGTCTGGTAGTCATGTATAAACCAAGAATATCGGCCTTTGCTTCTTCAAATGAGGAATACTTCTCTTTTAATGCTTCCCTCACGTTACCTTTGCCGGTAATGGTATTTTTAATGCCCAAACCGTGGGCAACTTCGTGGAACATAACGTTGGAGAAGAATGCATCAAATTTAATGTTAGCTCTTTGTCCCGAATCAATTAACACTTCCGAAATAGGCAACAGGATCTTGTCGAATTTGGCTTTCATGGCATTTTTCAATTGAAGCCTTCTCGATCCTTTCGCCAACTGCACTTTTTCATCATTCGGAAGGTTGATCGCGATGGTCTTGCTGCCTTTATTCGCTTGTCCTGTAACGTAAATCACATCATATGCGTTGAGATCAGAATCGGTTCCCGGCTTCTCCTTTTTATATTTGGGATCAACCGGTAGATTCTTTTGTAATTCGGGAAGCAGGGAGGCGAATTTTGCGAGCCGCTTGCTCCATTCCTGGTCTTTTGCTAACACAACCCCTTCGTAAGAAGTTTTATAACCGAAAAGCTCATCTTCATAATTTTCAATGGGACCAATAACAAAATCAATCGTATTGGTTTTCATATCCATCCAGGCCATATCACTGGCAAAATAATCATCGGTCAGGAAGGCCTCGGCCCGAAGTTCCAGGTATTTTTTTAGTCCGGCATCCTCTGCAAATCCTGCCGCTTTATTTAACAGGTCGGCTGCCCGGGTAATCTGATCCTTATATGCTTCATGATACCAAACGGCTTTAAGAGACCGGTCATCGGCACGGAGAATCAGCGTGTACTGGCTGGTTTTATTGGGATCATTCCATTTTTCGAATTCCTCTTTGGTCATGTCAGCAGGGTAAAAGTTTGCTCCGGCCGGTTTTTCTCCGTACCCTTCTACAAAAGGTTTATTGCCATTCAGCCGTTCCCAGGGACCATAGTTGATTTCTGCGAATTGACGGGTAATCGTGTCTTTTATCGAATCGAGAAAAGCGGTCTTATCTCCAAGAGTCTGTAACCAGTATAAATTGTCAATAATATCGGCAACTTCGATAAGCAGTGGTATCATTTGCTTTTCTTTTTCTGTCAATTTACCCAGATCGGTCGTCAAAGTAACGACTGCGAAATCATTCACCTTCGCCAGCATCAGCGAATCCTGAGGACTTAGGGCGGTCTTTTCACTTTTTGGCTGGCATCCTGCAACGAAAAGGGTTAACAGGATCATCATCATTAAAGAATTACGGACTGTCATATTCGTTTTTGTTTTAAAAGTGTCAACGAAAATAATAAGAAAAGTTGATTTATTTCTTAAGTTTGTCTGAGATATCCGAAATATAAATTTAAAGAGATTCGCTATGAGCAATGTAGTCATTACAACCATTGTTGTGGTTGTTATTCTTCTGTTTCTGGCCGGCGTCAGAATCGTCAGGCCCACCCATCGGGGGCTTATTGAATTTTTGGGCAAATACCGCAGGTTTGCTTCACCCGGCTTTCACTGGATCATCCCGGGAATCGAAAAGATGTACCAGGTGAATATTACTGAAAAAATGATCAACGCGGAACCACAGGAGATCATCACCAACGACAACCTGAATGCCAAGGTGGATGCTCAGGTTTACTTCAAGATCAACAATGATGAGGATAGTGTGAAGAATTCCCAGTACAATGTCAACAGCATTGAGTACCAGATTGTGAACCTGGCAAGGACCACACTTCGTAACATTATTGGTACCATGACGCTGAAATCGGCCAACAGCGAGCGTGGAAAGATTAACAAGGAATTGCATGCAACATTACTGGAAGAGACAAAAAGCTGGGGGATCCAAATCATCCGAACAGAGCTTAAGGAGATCGATCCTCCCAAGGATGTTCAGGAGACCATGAACAAGATCGTCAAGGCAGAGAACGAAAAGATAGCTGCCGTCGATTTCGCAACGGCAGCGGAAACCAAAGCCGATGGTGAAAAACGTGCAGAAATTCGAAGGGCAGAAGGGATCAAGCAAGGAGCAATTTTAAAGGCAGAGGGTGAGGCCCAGGCTATCGCGCTTGTCAATGAGGCCGCTGAGAAATATTTTATCGGGAATGCACAAATCCTTCGGAAAATACAGGCCATGGAGACTTCATTGAAAGACAATGCCAAAATTGTAGTGCCCACAGGCGCTGATCTGGTTAATGTGCTGGGTGAAATGGCCGGTGTTATTCCCCTGAAGGAGAAGTCCTGATAGGGATACAGGAATTATTGCAAAAAGACCGGTGTGGTATCATGGAACTTCTGCAACGGGAGCAGGAAAGAGTTGTAGTATAACCATATAGCATCTTGATGAACATGAATGAATGCTCATCAATGTGTTGCTGAATATTGTAATGCGGGATTTTATTTTGTGCAGTTCCTGTTCAATTCGATATAGAACTACCCATAAATTTATACCTGACCCTGTTCGGTGCGCCTGATAATTTCGTTCTGTAGATCCTCGCCTAAATCATTGAAATAATCACTGTAGCCTGCGACCCTGACGATCAGATCACGATACTTTTCCGGGTGTTTCTGGGCGTCGCGTAATGTTTTAGCCGACACCACGTTGAATTGGATGTGGTGCCCATCCATTTTAAAATAGGATCGGATCAATGCGGAGACTTTCCGAATTCCGGTCTCGTCATTAAAGAAGTCAGGTGTAAATTTCTGGTTTAAAAGGGTTCCCCCGGTCCGGATATGATCGATTTTTGCCGCTGAATTCAATACCGCCGTCGGACCTTTGGTGTCGGCACCCTGAACCGGTGAAATTCCTTCGGAAAGTGGCATTCCTGCTTTTCTTCCATCGGGCAAGGCTCCAATAACGCTTCCGAAATAAACATGACAGGTGGTTGGAAGCATGTTGATCCGGTGCCTGCCCCCCAGAGCGTTGGGCCGGTTATCAACGCTTTGAAAAAAGAGATCAAACACCAGCCTGGCTTGATCATCAGCCTCATCTTCGTCGTTCCCCCATTTCGGAGTCTCAAACAGCAGCAATGCATGCAAATCATCAAAGTCTTCGAAATTCCGGGTAAGCGCTTTTAACATTCCTTTCATGCTGATGGTCTTTTTTTCATAGACATGAAACTTCAGGGCTGTAAGCGAATCGGTCACACTTCCCAGCCCGACACCCTGGATATAGGTCGAATTATATCGCGCCCCTCCCGCGTTGTAGTCTGTGGCATTTGCAATGCAATCATCAATGATCAGGGAGAGAAAGGGGACAGGCAGATAATGGGCAAAAGTTTGTGCAATCAGGTTGTTACCCCTGATTTTGATGTTGATGAAATGGTTGAGTTGAAGATGGAATGCATTGACGAGATCACGGAATGTGGCAAAATCTTCGGGAGAACCTGTTTCAGGTCCGATCTGTTTTCCTGTCCGGGGATCAAATCCATTATGTAAAGTGATCTCAAGGATCTTTGGCAAGTTAAAATAGCCGCTCAGGATATAGGCTTCAGTTCCGAATGCACCGGCTTCGACACACCCGCTGGCGCCCCCTTTCCGGGCATCGGTTATCTCTTTTCCCTGCCTGACCAACTCCATAACGATCGCATCGGTGTTGAAAAAAGAGGGTTGGCCGAACCCGGTTTTGGTAATTTTTAAGGTCCGATGAATGAATGAATCCGGATTTTTTTTGGATATCTGTACCATTGAACTGGGTTGCAACAGTCTCATTTCTTCAATTACATCGAGTATCAGGTAGGTGAGTTCATTTACCGCATCGGAACCATCGGGTTTGATGCCACCCAGGTTGATTAGTGAAAAATCAGTATAGGTATTGCTTTCCTGAGCTGTCACCCCCACTTTCGGAGGAGCCGGATGGTTGTTGAATTTGATCCAGAACGATTGAAGTAGTTCAACTGCGGATTCAGACGTAAGGGTTCCGGCTTCAATCTCCCGTTGATAGAAGGGAAAAAGGTGTTGGTCGAGACGACCGGGATTGAACGAATCCCAGGGATTCAATTCAGAAATCACACCCAGATGTACAAACCAGTAGTATTGAAGCGCTTCGTGAAAGGTGGTCGGGGCGTTGGCAGGAACTTTTCTGCAAATACCAGCAAGCTTTCTGAGCTCTTTTTTGCGTCGGGAAAATTCAGATGATGTTTTTTTACGGGACCTCTCTCCAAAGTGCATTGGATTACCTGCCATTTCATATTCGGAAATACTACTGTCAGGAAGAACCTCAGAGAGTTCCAGCAACCAGTCAGCATAACGGTTTGCAAACATAATCAGGGCGTTGGCGGCTATCTCCATAGCTTTAAGCTCCTCCTGTTTCTCAAGTGCATGAGGATCCTCTAAAAGATCGATTCGATGGTACGATTCATGGATTTCATCAATCAGGTCAAGCATACCTTTATGGTAAATTTTATCACCGGCAACGGTATGACCCGGACCCCGTTGTTCCTGAAATTCGGTGAAAATGCCCGCTTTATAGGAATCCAGCCAATCCCCGGGCAGTGTCCGCATGATCCGGTCGCGGTTGCTCCTGCCAGTCCAGAAGGGTATTATCCGCTCCTCATAAAGTTTGCGTGTTTCGGAATCGACTTTGAAAAAAACTTTCTTCCGGGTATTCAGAATATCCAAATCCTCCAGTGTATGAACGCAGATCTCGGGAAAAGTGGGACACGCTTTTGGAGCGGGGCCCCGCTCTCCGACAATCAATTCACCTTCGTTGAAGCATAACTTTTTATGAGTGAGAAAGTAATTCAGGCTGAGTGCGCGCATGACCGGAACTGAGACTTCACGGTCAATGCCGGTCTCATAGAATTCTGTGATCAGCATCGCACGTTCCGCCGAAATACAGTTCACAGCATTCAGGCTTTTTTCTCTCAATCGTTGAATACGGTCGGTCATGGTCAAGGGATTTTTTATAATCTTCGCACAACATTTCTTGCACAGAATGCAAATTTAGAGCAAAAAGTATTCACTCACGGCCGTCATTGGATTTAAGATATGGCGCAAATTTCATCCTGAATTATTTGCATCTTGATGAAAATTGAAAGCCTTATTCGGTTTACTGCAGTAATCCCGCGATAAACTGCAGTCCAATCATTTCGGACAAGTTCCGATTTCGGTATAACAAAACTGGGATATTGTATATTTGTCAATAGTTTTATCGATGTCCGACCAAACAGGATCTGTTTTTAGGATTCTTACAGTCGTTAGAAAACATGATAATTATGATCCGTATCAGAAAGCTGATTTTCATTACAATCGCCTGTGCGATAAGTCAAGCCAGCGCTCAGAATGGCATTGGATTACAGGCAGGTTTTTTGGGTACATTTACAAGCATTGCAGAGTACCCCCGCATCGGCCGCCTCGATCACCTGCTCGATTCGATGAATATTTACAGCAATGTTGGATCGATCCAGGTTGCAATTCAAACGGAGATATCTCTTGGTAAAGGAATTTACCTATCTCCCGGATTTCATTATTGTCAAAAGGGATTTGCAGAAGTCGACTTCACAGATTCCACTGGTTACATCTGGTACACTCCGGCACGACAGCATTACGGCGGATTGTCAGTACTCATTGGTTACCGCTTTGCGATCCGCAACAGCCGGTTCGGGATCCAGATCGCAACCGGTCCACAAATTGATTTTGCGATCGGAGCGCCCAATGAAGGATCATTATTTTCGGGACCTTATAGCAGGTTTTTTATGCCTTTTTCGAGGTTTAACGAGGTGGATGTAACCTGGCGGGCCGAGTTCGGAGTTTTTTACAAACTGGGCCCGGGGGCGGTCGGTATAAAATTGAATTACCAGTATGGATTGAGTGATGTACTGGAAGATCCTTTTGTCGTAGCCAGAAGTCAGTCGGCTGGCTTTACAGCCGGCTACACCCTGTACCTTGGTAATAAATAATTAGTCCGATTTTGCCCCTTAACCACCTATCGTGACCGAAAGACCCATCGATTCCAATTCTTGTTTCAGAGAATCCATATCTCTGGCTTGCAGGTCAGGTAATCCCTTCAGTGGATTGGTCATGTGAAACCGGTGATATTTTTCCCGGGCCATTGAATGATAGGGGAGAAGAGAGAGCCGGATTGGCTTGATCACCGTTCCTTCTGAAAATATCCTGTGATCCTTTAAGGAAATGTGACCTGTTTTTCCTTTATAAAGCAGTTCGTTTAAAATAAAAGCCTTTAGTTCTTCAATATTCTTGCGGGTGTTTGATATGCCGGGCACCACCGGAAAACGTAACAATACATTCTTACCGGAATGAATCAGGTATTTCAGGTTTTGTTTTATGCATTCGTTTGAGACCCCGGTAAAGTGCAAATGATCTTCATGGTCAATGATTTTCAGATCATAAAGGAATAAATCAGTAAGTGGAGCGATGCGGTGAAATAATTCCAGGTCGGCATAACCCGAAGTATCAACAGCCGTTTCGATCCCTTTTTGTTTGCACATTTCAAGGACCGCTGAAAGGAAATCAGGCTGGAACAACGGCTCACCTCCCGAGAAAGTTACTCCGCCTCCCGATTCTTCAAAGTAAATCCGGTCCCGGGTAATTTCATGAATTAAATCGGAGGGTTTTATCCGGTATCCTGTTGTTTCAGGTTTAGAGATATTCCGGCCTTCCAGAACCCGCCTTTTTACAGTAACTTCGGGTTCGCTCAGCCTGCTTTCCGGGTTGTGACACCACTGGCAAGTCAGCGGGCATCCCTTCATAAAAACAGTAGTTCTTATTCCCGGACCATCATGGACTGAAAAGCGCCTGATATCGAAAATTAAACCCTCCATGGTTTCAATACCCTTTTTTTAATGTCCTGAGGTAGTTTCTTTATCACAATAAAATAGGATCATCCTGCGGATTGCTTCCTGGCAGGCCGGGCAGAATCCGGGCGCTTCGTTCGATTTCATGCGGCAATCCATCATCGGACTGTATATCCCCTTCGATAAATATCCTCCGCCTTCAAACAGACCAACCGTGTTTTTGTACTTATCTTCCCTTGGCGTTGGAATGGGTGTTTCGGCATCGACCTTGTCTTTCCACTTTAAATCGAAGTTTACCCGGGTCGTTATGTTTGGTTCCCAGGGTTCAAACAAAAGGTTGTAGTAATCGGAGTAAGTTACTTCGGAGTTGTAGTACTCATCAGCCAGTCCGGCAAAGGTGTGTCCGAACTCATGGATGGCCACGATTTTTGACAGGTTGTTATCGACTGTACTTTGTCCGTAATGGTTATAAAATCCACCTCCCCCGTAACGCTTGCTGTTGACCAGAACAAAGGCGATATCGTATGGCGCGCTTGCAGCGATGTCGTACACTGCCCGGGTATCGGAAGTGGTGAGGTAACGGTCCATGTCGAAGGTATAGAAACTGCTGTGAATGTTGGTGTTTACGTAGATATCCTTTCCGGGGATGGTCACGCCCGATTCATCCGAAGGCGCTTCGATCGCGTAGAAATTGAACCGGTCTTTCATTCCATTATAGGGTGGAACGGTCATGAAATAATCGAACATGCTTCGGGCATCGTTTCTGAATTTGTCCATCTCCAGAGTCGTATATCCCTCTGCAAGAAAGGCAATGTCGACATGGTTGGCCGGATCTCCTGAATGGTATATTTCCGTAACCGGGTAACGATGGATATTTTCTTTTGTGATAAAGTAGTCGGTGGGTGCAATGATTCTTTCAAAGATGGACTCAAACTGGTTGGAGTTGTAATTTCTTTTTTCAATAACAAACCGGATGGTGCGTTGTGGAAATGGCATTACGGCAACCATTGAGAATGCGCGTTTCATGATTTTTGCCTCCGGTGTTCCTTTCCATTCCTGGAACAGGGAACTGTATCCTCGTGAGAAGATCAGTTTTCCCGATGCCGAATCGTAGGCCATGTAGCGGTAAGTACCATACCCAAACGGATCGATCAGGTTATTATGAGGCCCGCCCCATTGTGGTTCCTCCCGCATACCGGAAAAGTAAACAATCTCCGAGCTGGCATCCCCGGCAAGCAGGTAATCGATGCGAAGGGTCTTGTCGGTAAAATACTCTTTAAATGTAAATTGAGAAGCCGATTCACTTTTTATTCCGTCATTGGACTTTTGTGCTGAAATCAGCGTGGGTTGGCAAAAAAGTGCCGTTGCGAATAAAACTGAAAGAAAAAGATGGTTTTTCATATTCGGGTTATTTATTTTATTTCAAAACTATATTTTACTTAACCGGAGATTTATCTTACCATTTCACGCTTCACCGTGTTTATCTGAGCCATTACCATGCCTGACAACATAAGTCCGCAACCCAGGATCATGCGTTGGGTCAACGCTTCATGGAGGATCATCCAGCCACCGATCACAGCAAATACTGCCTCCAGGCTAAGAATAATGGAAGCATAGGCGGGATGCGCGGTTTTTTGCGCCACGACCTGAAGGGTATAAGCTATTCCTACGGACAATACACCCCCGTAAGCAATCGGAATCCAGGCTTGAAGGATGGTTTCTATCAGAACCGGCTCTGTAACAAATGCAACAATCAGGTTCAAAACTGTGCAAACCGAAAACTGGATAACAGCCAGTGCATAACTATCCATCAGAGGTGATAGCCAGGCGATGAAAAGTACATGAAAAGTGAATATTATCGCACAGAAAAGAACAAGCAGATCGCCGCGGCCGATGGCCAAAGTACCGGTTATACTCAGAAAGTACAGTCCAATCAATGATAAGATGGCTCCTGCCCACATAGGCCATCGCATTCGCCGGCCAATTAACAGTCCGCAAATGGGAACAAGAACAACATACAATCCTGTTATAAATCCTGCTTTCCCGGCTGTCGTGTACTGCAGGCCGACTTGCTGGAAGGCAACGCCGCCAAAGAGCAATACCCCTGTCACAATAGATCCTGCAACAATTTTCCATTGCGGAATGGACAATCCAGTATGTATCAGTTCCCTCTTTTTCCTGATCCGAATAAACAGAATTGGCATGACGACCAGCGTACCCAATGCAAACCTGACGCCATTATACGTAAACGGGCCGACATAATCCATCCCGATCCGTTGGGCTACAAAGGCAAAGCCCCAGATGATGGCGGCCAGAAGCAGAATCAGTTCGGATGAAACGTCTTTTTTCATGAATATATCTTCCCGAACATCAGTTTTCGAAGATGATTTCATCGGCAAAAATCCAGGCTTTTTCTCCCTTTCCCGGATGCCAGGCGGGACAAATACCTCTGTTTTTTGCTATGACTCTGATGTATTTTGCCTTTTTACCTTTGAGGTTAACCGTGAAATCTTTGATCACGATCTCTTCATTGCGCTCGTCAATATCGTTCACAACAGTACCGGCCTCTTCAAATGTATTTCCATCGACGGAAATGAAAAAGGTCACGGAAAGGGGCATGAAAATCCATGACCGCTGGTCCTGCAAACAGCCCAGGGAAATTTTCTTAAAGGATTTGATTTCATCAAAGGCAACAGTCGCAACAATATCAACACCTTCATATCCTTGCCATAACCCTGTATGAAAATCTTTATCTCCCCGTAAAAAATCAATGAGTGCAAGATCCCCGCCGGCGTTGTATTGATTTGCATATTTGGTTTTCAACTCAATCTTCCGGTCCTTTGGGATCTTTATGAACCTGGCTTCGATAGGGAGGCTCTTAGGCGAATCTTTACCTATCGCGCAAGCTTTAAGGGTGGTTGTTTTCCGAAGGACCATCGGGCGCAGATACCGGGAAGATTTCAGGGTGGGTTCCGACCCGTCAAGGGTATAATGGATGTCAATGCCGGGAAGTGCGCATGACAGGATGACCAATGTGGAGTCAATAAAAGTCGGAGTCGCTTGATATAGCGCCGGAACAGGAGTTATGGCATAATCCTGAATGTAAGTTGTTGGGAAGGCTCCATAACCGGTTCCCCATGCTTTGTTGGGTTGAGGACCCATGTTGAAAGTAAGTTCTCCTCCCTTCATGATTTCCTCGTGGTTGAGATAGCACCGGGTATGCGGTTTTCCGTTCAATGATACCGATTGAATATAAAAAGTATTGCTGTCGAGGTTGTTGGCGCGAATCGTGAATGTTTTTCCATTTTCAAGGGAAAGCACCATCTTGGGAAAGAGGGGAGTCCCCATAGCATAAATGCCTGATCCGGGAGTCACCGGATAAAAACCCATTGCGCTGAAGATGTACCAGGCCGACATCTGTCCGCAATCCTCGTTTCCGATCAATCCATCAGGTTTGTTTTTGTAAAAATCGCGACAAATACGGTGAACCATCTCCTGTGTTTTCCAGGGAACGCCAGCATAATCGTATAGGTAAGCCATATGGTGACTGGGTTCATTGCCATGGGCATACTGTCCGATCAAACCGGTTATATCAGCCTGATTTCTACCTGTTGTTCTGGCATCGGCAGTAAACAGGTCATCCAGTTTTTTTTCAAACTGATCCTTGCCTCCCATAAGCATCATCAACCCAGCCAGATCCTGAGGGGCATAAAAACTATATTGCCATGCATTGGCTTCGGTGTAATTAAAGTTGACTTCTGCCGGATCAAAAGGGGAAACCCAGGTCTCATTCGATTTCGCCCGCATGAACCGGGTCATTTTATCAAAAACGTTTTTATAATTCTGTGCCCTGATCAGATATGTTTTATAATCGTCAGTTTTATTCATTGCCTTGGCCATCATCGCGATACACCAGTCATCATAGGCATATTCCAGGGTTTTGGAAACCGACTCGCGCTCCTTGTTGGCAGGTATATAACCCTTTGTCCGGTAATATTGTAAACCCAGGCGATCCTGGTTGGAGCTGTGCTTCATGGCCTCCAGGGCTTTTACGGCATCGAACCCGCCGATCCCCTTCAGATACGCATCGGCAATGACCGGTACGGCATGATAGCCGATCATACAATCCGTCTCGTTTCCCGAAAGTTCCCATACCGGCAACATCCCTCCTTCTTCATATTGTTTCAGAAATGTATTGATGAAATCGGTGGTTCGTTTCTGTTCAAAAATGGTATACAGCGGATGCGCTGCACGGTATGTATCCCACAGTGAAAAGACTGTATAATAATCGAAACCTGGGTTTTCATGGACCTGAAGGTCACGTCCGCGATACCGGCCGTCAACATCGCAATAAAGATTGGGCTGGGTCATGGAGTGGTACAGAGCAGTATAAAAAGTGACCTGTTGATCATGGGTGCCGCCGTTTACCTTTACCTTTTCGAGGGCGCTGTTCCATGCAAATGCAGCCTTGTTCGCGATCAGATCGAAATCCCAGCCGGAGATCTCTGCGTCGAGGTTCTGACGGGCACCGTCGGCGCTGACTGCCGAGATTCCAACCTTTACCACCACCGTTTTTTTATGGGTAAATCTGAAGCTTGCTTTGATTTTAGTACCGGTAAACTCGCTACGTGTCGATGATACCTGCCCGTTGTCGGAGACTTCGAAGGAATCGAATGGCTCGGAGAACCTGATGACAAAATAGACCATCTGTTTTTCAGCCCAGGCTTGCGAAATCCGGTATCCCTCTAATTCGTTGTTCCCCCTGATCTTTAAGGCCGATTCCAACACTTTATCACGGTGTTCGAGATCAAGTCCGATTCCGGCGTTTTCACTGTCTTCAAAAGTGTACCGGTGCATCCCGCATCTAAGGGTCGCGGTGACCTCGGCCCGGATTTTCTTTTCGGAGAATCCGACCCGATAGATTCCGGCAGTAGCAACCTCATCATCTTTCCTGAATTTCGCGGCAATCGAACCCTTGTTCAGATCATAGTTACCGGTGAACGGCATAATCAGTATGTCACCGTAATCGGAGCATCCGGTACCGCTGAGGTGGGTATGACTGAATCCGTAAATAACAGAATCGGATCCATGGTAGGCTGAGCAGCCGTCCCAACCTTCCAATCGGGTGTCGGGGCTCACCTGTACCATCCCAAAAGGAACGGTGGCTCCCGGAAAAGTATGCCCGTGTCCCCCGGTACCGATCAGCGGGTTGACATAGTCGGTGAAAAAAACATTTTGTTGGGCGAAGGAACCGATGGAGAAAAGGGCCATAAGGCACGTCAGTGCCCGAATTAGTTTAGGATTCATCGTATAAAAATTAGTAGCTGTCAATCAAACTTTTTATGGTCACCGAATCCTCCGTCAGGTTATTTTCTGCAGAAGTTGAAAAGAAGATTTCCCTTTTCTCACCGGGAAGGAGATCGAAATAGTTATCCGAAAAAGTTCCGGGCGCCTGACTTGAGAGCCATACATTTTTTACCAACTTTTCGCACGAAATCGTAAGAACATACCCTCCTTCTGTTGATTTCAGCGATTTACGAATTTCAGGAACGGGCAGTATAAGATCCTTCGGCGCAACAAAATAGAGCAGGTTCCTGGTTCTGAAGTCGTGTATGCCCCCGTCGAGAGTCACCAACAAGGCTGTGTGGTTTGGATTGAGATTTTTTAGTAAGTGCGTTTGTAAGGTATCGTAGTATACGAGTGAGGAGTTGGCCGGGATTTCGATTGCAAACCCTTCATCGTTGTATACGTTTCCATCAAAGTCAATAACTTTCACCGTCATCACTGCTTGTACCATGGAGGTGTCATCAGAGTTTACATAAATTTTAATACGGCCGTTTTCCAGTGTTGGTAACGCCACCACTTTCTGAAAAAGTTCCGGGATCCGGTATCCCAGCGCTTTATTCCTGCCGAAATAATCCTGAGAAGACCAGGAAACAACGGGCCAGCAATCGTTTAATTGCCAGTAAAGGGTTCCCATACAGTAAGGTTTGTTGCGCCGGTGTGCCTCAATGGCTGTCTTTATGCCTTCGGCCTGAAGGAGTTGGCTTACATATCCATAAGCCGAAAAATCACGGGGTTTTTTATAGTCCCGCAACAGGTACGTGTCAATGGTCTCATAACCTGTAGGATGTTTCTGATGGGCTTTCATGACGGGAGAACCGGTGAACCGGTCTTCAGGTTTAGTAAAGGCATCAATGGTGTGTTGATCAGGAAAACCTTGAAATCCATACTCCGACATAAATCTGCCAACCTTTTTGTTAAAGATATCAAAAGGCTCTTTACCCCACCAAACGCCCCAATAGTGCGAATCGCCCGCTTTCATGCTTTCAGGCCTGCCCCAGCCGTGCAACGGAGAGGATGGAATATAGGGACGAAGGGTATCGAGCTGCCGGAGAAGAGCAGGGAGGATGAAGTCGAAGAGGGTGCGGTAATCCTTGTAAACCGCCGCCGAATCCTGCTGTGAATAACCGTACTGCTTCTGCCAGCCCCAGTTTTTCCACCCTTCGTCGATCTCATTGTTCCCACACCACATAACAATGGAGGGATGACGACGCAACCTCACTATGTTCTGAGCCGCTTCGTCGCGTACGTTATCAAAAAATGATTTGGTTCCGGGATACATGGCACAGGCAAACATAAAATCCTGCCAGACCATGATCCCGTATTCGTCGCACAAATCATAAAATATATCGTTCTCATAAATTCCGCCTCCCCAGACCCGCAGCATATTCATATTTGACTTCCTGACATCATCGAGCAACCGGTAATAATGGCGGTCGGTCAAGCCCGGAAGGAGTACTTCCTGGGGAATGTAGTTGGCCCCCTTGACAAATACCGGCTTGCCGTTGATCCTGAAATAAAAGGAGGTTCCCACAGAATCGGGCTGCCGTACCAGTTCCACGGTTCGTAATCCGACCTTTTTTTTGCCGATTCCGACGACTCTTGCTCCGAATGATACATCATACCGGAATTTATACAGTTTGGGATTACCCATACCATTGGGCCACCATAATTCAGGATTCAGGATGGTGAAATCGCCCCGGATCACATTGACCCCCTTGGTCAGCATCACATTGTTGTTCAGAATTTCGATATCGTCGATAAAAAGCCTGAAATTGGCCGAATCGGCCAGGGTGGCATACAGGGTATAGACTACCGACATGCGGGCAAGCGAGTCGGTAAGCGATTTTTGAATTATGTTCACATCCGAGACATTGACATAATTCCAATGACGGAGATAGACCGACTTCCAGATTCCGCTGGTGATAAGCTTTGGGCCCCAATCCCAGCCGAAATGATAGGCTGCCTTCCTGCATACCACTTTTTCATCGCCGGGAAGTTTAAACGGCAGGTTCTTGTATTCGGTTTTTATCTGCGATTCAATGGCCGGAAATTGAATCCTGAGGGTATTTGTCCCGATATGAAGTAAGAGTTTGACATTTACATACCATTTGCGGAACATGTTGTTCGCAACCAGGATCAGGGTGTCGTTGAGATATACATTCGCGTAAGTATCGATCCCTTCGAATACCAGATCGATGTTACGCCATTGGAAATTATCCTCCCGGTATTCGAAGGTCTTTTTGTATTCCCAACCGATTTCACCGATCCATTGCAGCTTCGATTCATTATCCCCGAAATAGGGATCGGGGATTGATTTGTTTCGGATCAGGTCCTGATGGACGGTTCCCGGGACTCGGGCAGGAAGCCACTCCTTGGTGCCGGCTTTGCGGAATTGCCATTCGCCGTCGAGCATGATCTTGTTCTGATCCTGCGCGTTTGAATAAAAAACAGAGACCCATAAAAATATCAGCAGAAGAGTATTACATTTGCGCACCATGCCTTTGAGATTGATTGTGCAAAAATACCATTTTAAGATCATAAATCCTGCAATCCCCGAATCAGATGAATATAAGTGAACTTCAACGCCTTTTCCGGGAACGGTTTGGTTCCTCAGACGATAATCCACGTTGTTTTTTCGGCCCGGGCAGGGTGAATCTGATCGGCGAACATACCGATTACAATGGAGGATTCGTACTGCCCTGCGCCTTGCAGTATGGAACCTACCTGTTGATCCGTCGTAACCTTACTGACCGGTTAAGACTCATATCAACCAATATGGATTACCAGGCCGACATTCCATTGCAGGAACTGGGGAATAAGGTGGGGAAAGAGTGGGTGAATTATCCCCTCGGCGTATTTGATCAGTTCAGACAGTTGAACATAGCCGCAACCGGGTTCGACATGCTCTATTCGGGTGATATTCCGAACAGCGCCGGGTTATCCTCATCGGCTTCCATCGAAATGGTGACGGCCTATGCGCTCTCAAAACTCCTTGGCGCCGACCATCTGACCATGATCGACCTGGTTAAGCGTTCACAGCGGGCCGAGAATGCGTTTGTAGGCGTAAACTGCGGTATAATGGACC
>JAQWBQ010000072.1 GCA_028706295.1 Bacteroidales bacterium | reverse complement strand
GCTCGGTCTTTTCGTATTTTATTTGCGTAAAAGCCGAGTCTTTCCCGTTAAGCAGAATTACGAAGTTATATTCGTGCCCTGGTTTAACTTTAAAAGAAATTGAATCCAGGTCGGTGTAAAAAGTTACCCGTTTTGCTGAAGTTTTATAAATGTCAGGACGGGCGGAAGGAACAATGGTCCATGTCGCTTTTTTAAAGGTGTTACCGTCTTTGATATCGACAGTTTTTGAATTAGCTTTTATCACTTTTAAAGCTTGCTGAGCAAATAGCGAGGGCCCGGTCAGAGCGATACAAAGGGCAAATACAATACTCGTTTTCAGTGTCATGATTTCTTTGTTACCGGTGTTTTTAATGTTTTAAGATAATCCGGTGCAAATTAAGTGAATAAACCAATTCCGGTCGTCCTGTTACAGGTAAGTGGACTGATTTTTTCATTTATGCATCCATTAAATGACCGTCAGGGGAGGGTTGCCGGGATCATGATGTTCCTGAAAACCTTGCAGAATTAGATGTATTCGCTGACACGCATCCTGGTTTCTTGTATCTCTGTTGTTTGCTTCGGGACGATATTTCCCCGGAGGGAACGCTTTGAAATAAATGGTGTGGATCTGTTGTAATGAGTTTTTAAGTAAATTGCCATCAAATCACCCATCCATGAAAAAGACCAGTTTTTTGCTTGCTGTTTTGATCCCTGTCGTTGCAGCACAGGCCCAGCAGCCAGGTACCCCTGCCATCATGAAAGAAAGCAAACCCGGGTATTACCAGAACACCATCATGAAAGACATCCGGGCTGTGGATGAAAGCAGCGCCCCGGCAAAAACCGTGAAACGTTTCCAGGCCGATCTCAGCGGAATGAGCTTCCCGAATAAAGTAAGCCTTTACCAGCAGGAATGGCGGCTGCCGCCCGTGTCGCAGGGAAACACCAACACCTGCTGGTGTTTTTCCACGACCTCCTTCTTCGAATCGGAAGTGAAGCGGATCAGCGGACAGGAGATCAAACTCTCGGAAATGTTCACTGTTTACTGGGAATATGTGGAAAAGACCAGGCGCTTTATCGCCGAACGCGGGAATTCGGCTTTTGGCGAAGGTTCGGAAGCCAACGCCGTGATCCGTGAATTCTCAAAATACGGGGCCGTCCCCGAATCAGCCTATACCGGGCTCCAGGATGGAAGGAAGTTCCATACCCACGCAAAGATGTATAATGAGCTTAAAGATTACCTGGAAGTTGTCAAAAACACCAATGCATGGAATGAGGAAACGGTTGTTGCCACAGTCAGGAGCATCATGGACCATTATATGGGTCCCCCGCCGGAATCCTTCGAATGGAACGGAAAAAAATACACACCGAAGGAATTCTTTGCCTCGGTGCTCAGGTTGCAGATGGACGATTACGTGGATGTGCTTTCTTACCTGCAGCAGCCTTTCTGGCAAAAGGTCGAATACGAAGTCCCCGACAACTGGTGGCACAGCAAGGAATATTATAACGTCCCCCTCGACGACTGGATGAAAGCGCTTAAAAATGCCATCCGGAACCATTATACCCTGGTTATCGGGGGTGATGTATCGGAAGCCGGTTTCAGCCGCGAAGCACAAGTGGCCCTGGTACCGACCTTCGACATTGCAGTTGCCGACATAGATGATAATGCACGACAGTTCAGGTTCTCGAATGAGACCACCACCGACGACCACGGGATGCACCTTGTGGGCTGGTACGAAAAGGACGGCGCCGACTGGTTCCTCATCAAGGATTCAGGTTCCGGCTCGAGGAACAACGATGAGAAAGCCCCCGAATTCGGATACTACTTTTTCAGGGGGGATTACCTCAAACTCAAAATGATGGAATTCCTGGTGCACAAGGATGCAGTAAAGGATCTTCTTTCCGGATCCGGGAAATAAGGTTTGCTTCACAGGCCTAGTGTAAAACTCCCCGGGAAATCCCTGATCCGGAGGGTCGGGAGACTGGTGGTATGGCTGCCTTCAAGGTTGGTGAAACAGGGTTTAAGGTCGATCTCCTCCCGACACTAATTTTCCTGTAACATTATTTACTTGATTTCCGGTAGTTTATATCGTAAATTTGAACTATAAATTATTTTTAGGTGAGAACGCTTTGTTCAGCCCTGACCGCCATTATGGTGTTTGCAGTTCTCCTTACTTCCTGCGAAAAGAAAGAGAATAGCTACCAGTCCCCCACAATCCTGACCAGGGAAATGAAGGCGAAGCTGGAAGCCGCGGCCGACAGCGTTTTCCTGCAGGTATGGACGCCGGGGATGATCGCTTACTTCTCGGTGGAGGGCGAAGGTGACTATATCATCACCCGCGGAGTGAGCAACCTGCAAACAGGCGAGCCCATGAGCCTGAACCATTACTACCGCATCGCCAGCAACACCAAGATGTTCACATGCCTGGCCGTTCTCAGGCTGGCCGACCAGGGGCTGGTCTGCATCGACAGTACTATCGGTTTTTACCTCCCCGGCAGGAATATTCCCAACGGGAACAGGATCACTGTGCGGAATCTGGCCAACATGACCAGCGGTTTGTTTAGTTATACCAGCGATACCGCTCTTCCGGGACAGTTGTCGAAAAGCCAGTTCCTGGCGAATTTTCCTCCTGACACTCTCCTTGCCTGGGCATTCAGGCATCCTGTGAGTTTCGACCCCGGGACCAGGCATGATTACTGCAACACCAACACGGTCCTCCTGGGGCTGCTGCTGGAAAAGCTCAGCGGAATGCCGGCCGGCGATGCAATCAATGAGCTGGTGATCCGGCCCATGGGGCTCAGGCACACCTACTGGCCAAACACGATCTTTCTCTTCCAGCCCTACCTGCACGGCTATACCGCAGGATACGGCACTTTTACGGAGGCCACGAACTGGAACCCTTCCTGGGGATATACAGCCGGTCAGATCATTTCGACCATCCCCGACATGAAGATCTTCATCAACAATCTCGCAAACGGGACTCTTCTTTCGGAGAAAATGAGATCGGAGCAGCTTCGCTGGGCGTTTGATTACGGGTTCGGCCTGATGAAAACGGGGAACTGGATCGGGCATTCGGGTATAATTTCCGGATACAATTCCCATACCTTTTACAACACAGTAAAACATATCACCCTGATCATACTGGTAAACATGGACACCGCCACCCCGGTCGAACAATTTTCGGAAGTTTTCCGGAACATCCTTGATCCCTGACTTACTTAAATCAATGGAATCGACGGGTTTGTTCAGGCACGAACACCTTTGAAAAAAGCAAAGGTTATCTCATTTCCCAGCGTAAAATCAGTGACTTGTTACCTTTATTCTCAGGTTTTTTGGTCAGTATCCGGCTGCCAATCCGTCGGGACTTCGGGGATCCGCTGCTCCATAAATTATATTTTTCTTGTTGTCAATCAGGATTCCCATCGCTTCACAATTCGGTAAATTCTTATCCATTTTTGTTTTATGGCCCATTTTTTCGAATAAATTTCTTGTGACATCCGAAAAAACATCCTTCTCAAAACAGGTAGTGTCGGGCATCCACTGGTGATGAATACGTTTTTGAGAAACAGCCTCTGCAATGTTCATATTGAAATCGATGGTATTCAGTATGACCTGCAACACCGTATTTGGTATGGTCCGTCCGCCCGGAGCACCAATAATGAGAAAAGGCCGCTTGTCTTTTAACAGGATTGTCGGGCACATGCTCGATAACATCCTTTTTTCAGGGGCTATCAAATTTGGTTTTGTCCCGATATGACCCAAATTATCGGTTCTCCCGGGTATTGGGTTAAAATCACCCATCTCGTTATTCAATACAAATCCTGCCCCTTCGACCACGATTTTACAACCAAACCAGCGTTCAATGGTATAGGTTAACGACACGGCATTCCCATCCCGATCAATAACCGACAGATGGGTCGTATGAGCACTTTCCGAAACCTGTTCCACATCTTCAGGATTACTGACTGACGATTGATCCATCGGGATCGTGTTCCGCAGTTTTGAGGCATATTCCTTTGAGCACATCATCTTTAAGGGAATATCGGGATTAAAATCGGCATCACCTAAATATCTGGCCCTGTCTGAATAGGCCAGGCGCATGACTTCCGTCAACAGATGTAAATAGGGAACCGAATTATGGCCCATGGTTTTCAGATCATACTCTTCCAGAATATTCAGCATCTCCGTGAGAACCACACCCCCTGAACTTGGCGGGCCCATCGTATAAACATCGTAACCTCTGTAAGTGCCATGAATGGGCGCTCTTTCAATCGCTTTGTATTTTTTCAGGTCATCCGAATTAATAATACCCCCGTTATTTTTCATGAATTCGCAAATCAACCTTGCCGTTTCACCTTCATAAAAATCTTTCTGACCGTATTTCTGTATTCTTTTAAGCGTTTTGGCAAGGTCGGGTTGATGCCAGAT
Source organism: Bacteroidales bacterium (assembly GCA_028706295.1). Taxonomy (GTDB): domain Bacteria; phylum Bacteroidota; class Bacteroidia; order Bacteroidales; family FEN-979; genus CAIVAT01. Next base: position 13,269 of record JAQWBQ010000072.1, on the reverse strand, counting down.
TTCCCCGGGGAAATATGCGGTACCGTCTTTTTTCATAAAGACTTTGAACGAGGAAGGATATTTTGATAGGGCATCTTTAAAGTATTGAATATCTCCCGATAAACTTTCACTGATCCGGAATCCGTTCTCTGCCAGAATGACAGCGGGCTCTACTACTTTCTTCCAATCCAGTTTCCCATATTTTTTATGTGCCAGCTCCAATCCTGCAACGGTTCCTGGAACGCCAACCGACAGTATTCCTGCGTGATTTGAATTATTCTTGATATTCCCATCCTTATCGAGGAACATTGTTGGATTTGAATGAAGCGGAGCTTTTTCACGGAAATCAATACTGGTGATCGTTCCATCGTTCCGGTAATAGACAATGAACCCGCCTCCGCCGATGTTCCCGGCGCCCGGATAGGTAACTGCAAGTGCAAACGACATTGCAACCGCCGCATCCATTGCGTTGCCTCCCTCTTTTAATATTTTCAATCCCACTTCCGATGCATTTCTGTCGGAACATACAACCATCGCGCGCTGAGCCGCAACCGGTTCAGTTGTCTGAGCCAAAAGCTTGCACGACATGATTACGAGAGCAATCATGATCAAAGCCGTCAATGGTATTTTATTTTTTTTCATTTCGGGATATTATTGTTGTCACCACTTCCCAAAGAAAAGGTTGATGTCAAAATAAAGCTGATCGATGCCGTATTCATTCAAAACTCGTCTGGAACTTATTGCTCACAATTAAAATCCGGCAATGCAGGTCCTTGTACCCATCCGCAATCGACACCGTCTGCGGCAAGCCATTCTCGCGGTTCATCAGGCCTTCGGTGAGATCTCGTCCGCCTTAAACAACAGTCCCGTTAAACGCTACCAGTACCATCCCAAGCTCCTAAAATCTTTGATAAACTAATTTCAAACAGTGGCGTTGTGAAGGTTAACGAAGACCTTATTGAAATCATCATGTAAACTAACCAGGTCGAGGATCACCCAGAAGGTGCGTTCACACATGCCGAAAGAACCATTCTCATACCATTTTCCTTTTCGGTTTCTTACACAAATATACTTATTTGGAGCACTACCTTTCCGAAAATATGAAGATCGGGCAGTTCCGCCGGGCTTTCGACTTTGGGTTCTAACCTGATGCAAGCAGGCCCTGTGACCGTAAGTCAGCATGAGATATAAATTCAGTCCGAACGCTTGTATCCCATACTTGAACGGCTCACTACCGATGGTCGGATCAGTACCAGGTTTTGCGATGCATAATTGTTAAGGACAAGGCTCGGAAGGTTAAAATTTTGTTAATCTGTGTGTTCCGGTACATGTTCTCGCATTTTATATATTACATTCGCCAAAATATTAATATTCCCGGTTTATGAAAAAGATCTGTTTAACTTCTTTGATTGCATTCATTTGCACAATTCTGACCTGCAGTATGGGCTTTGCCCAGGATACTAACAGGCTGAAGATCGATCCTTTGCTGTTGGTATCCCTGGAAGAATGCCGGCATATCACCCATGTTCTCGGGAACGGACTGTTCTCAGGATGGGATTTTAAGAGTACACCTGTACTTTTCTACAGGCCGGGTGTCCAGGAAATACTCATCAGCTACCCTCATCAACCTGCGGGGTTTTCGCGTTATCGGGGATTCAATCCGCTGGGCGACAAAAATATTTATGTTCGTGACGGAAACACCACTGTAGCTTTTGATGATCAGAACACCTCCAGAGAGATCGACAGTATTCCCGTTCTGGTGGTAGCCGATCCCTTTTCCACCATGAGAAACCAGTTCAGGGATATCCTCGGCAGACCCAATGATTTTGCTGAAAAGTGGCTGGACGACTGGGAATTCGTTCCCGATCCGTATTTCAAGCTGAACATTATTCTTCACGAGTCGTTTCATGTTTACCAGCAAAAAAAAGCTCCTGACAAGTTTGCCGATGAGTCCGCATTGGCCTTATACCCTTTGCTTGATCCGGAAAACAATGCGTTGTACGTACTCGAAGGAAACATATTGAAGGATGCCTTGCTGGCTTCCCCGGCCAATAGTAATCCGGAGGCAGTGAAGAAATTCGTGGCAGTGAGGACATACAGGCAGTCGCGGCTCGACAGCAACAGTGTGGTCTATGAAAACCTGAATGAATACCAGGAAGGTCTGGCCAAATATGTGGAATATAAATTCATGAAAGCGGGTGATGATGTCCGTCCTGGCACAGGGATGCAGTACCAGCAAGGCTTTCATGGGTACAAAGGAGTGCTTTCAAAACATTTCAGAGATGAACTCGATAATATGGTAAAGATCGTAGCAGTGAGCGATGACCGCTTCGGCAATAAGTTCGGCTCCGGCCCGCTGCGGTTCAAACTGTACGATCTCGGCGCATGTCAGGCCCTGCTTCTCGACGAGTTGTATCCCGAATGGAAGAATGAGATCTTCAAACCCGGGGTATATCTCACAGGCCTTCTTCAAAAAGCTTTGAACATGAGCAACACCGAACTTGAAAAATATCTTGCACTGGCAAAATCAGAATATCATTATCAGGATGCCCTTACCGCTAAAATTGAATTTGAAAAGGAAGGAAGGAAAAAGATAGAAGAGAAAGTTCAGTCCATCATGAATACCGAAAAAACCCTTGTGGTCATTTCCTATAAAGACCTGAACAGGGACGCCATTATTGCCCGTTATACTCCGTTTGGCATCACGCAGATAAACAAACAATCGGCCATCTATGACCTGGTCCCCTTACTGGTTTTCTTTAAAAAAGGATGCAAGCTTGATTTTAAAACCATCGTTCCGGTCATCCTCGACGAAGAAAAAAAACAGGTAATCTTCGCGGTGGACTCGGCTCCGGGGAAGTTTGCCGGCGATTCCGAAGGGAAGCTCGATTTGAACGAATTCTCACTTACCTCAGTAAATGACATCCGCAATGAACAAAATATAGTCATGATACTTTTGAAGTAAAATGTGCAGATTACACATTTTCGGTATACTGCGGTGAACAATCATTCCCCTTTTTGAACTTTTTTCCGAATTTTTGTAATATTTCTTCCTCGAATTCGTCATCAATTTATCAGGATCTTTCAATCTCACAAAGGAACATATGATAAGAATCGCCGGCAGTATCCGAAAAAGTTTCGGGAAGTTATTATTGATCCAGGTCCTGTGTTTCGGTACTATCAGTACGTTTTCCCGGCCACCATCAACTAACGAATGGCATTTAAGTCCTTGTTTGAAATTCGATGCGTTTTACTTCCTCCATGCGGTTTCAAAGGACCAATTTTATAATCGAATGTACGGAAGAGATAATACACTTTGGAGGGATCGTCTGGGGGCAAGCACAATTGATTCAATTAATTCAATCATTGATTCGGTCGGCAGCATAGGCTTCAAAGCATCTTACCTGTTCACCTACATCCCCGTCTTTTCCCTGGATGATCTGATTAATATACTACAAGACTCTGCACAATTCAATATTAAGATCCGGTCTGCCCTTATTACACACCATAACTACAGGCTCCAGGCTTCATTGAACGATCTCAGAAGTATTTTACCATACAGTCGGAAATTGAGCTTTATATTTCAGCAAATGCGGGATCAGCGATGGGAAGAAGACTGGAAAGCAATCGCCATAAGATTGAAGACCGATATAACCCGAAAACAGTCTGAACTGGTCAAATACTCACCCTCTTACCTAACAGAGGCAGTAGCTGGTTTTCTGGGAATTAATGCTCAACAAAACGATTCATCATCAACAGTCTACTATGTCTACTATGCTTTCCCAAATGCGTTCAAGCTTCCATATAATATGATGGCAACCTGGAATATTGAGGAGCCGAAATATTTTTTCAGCGTGTATCTCCACGAAATGCTGCATTCGTTTTCCATCTACTCTCCCGAATTGATCGACCTGCATAAAGGCCTTGTATCTGGCTCTAAGGAACTCTCCGGGAATCGGGAGATATTAACCGGGCAACTGTACGAATCGGATGATGAATTCTATATTCTCGCCGCCGAAGCATACTTGTCTGTCAAACTTGGGATACGAACCGATAAGGAGGCAGTTGAATATCTGAAGTCGGCCAATGGTGGTACTGTAGTGTATTCTCTACTCATCTACAACTATTTACAAAAGAGCTTCGATAATCGTTGTTACACTTACGGTAGTTTTCTCAAGGATGTATTTTTCCCTGCGGTCAGTACAAAGGAGGTGGACAGGTTTCTGTCAGAGGCAAAATAGTTGTATCTGAATACGAAGTGTAAAAGTTCCCAAGTAACGTAACTCCAGGGACGAAAATGGTCAACTTAAAAACAACCAAATACCCGAAAATTGGAACGATAATCCAAATAAACTAAGCCAAAAAGATACAGATGCCACCTGGCTGAAAAAGAATGGCAAGAACCATTACGGGTATAAAAACCATATCAAAATCGATCAAGGCAGTAAAATCATCACAGAATACCCGGTTTCAACTGCCAGTGTTCATGATAGTGATGCGCTGGAGGATCTTCTCGATGAAAGCGATGCGGGTAAACCTTTATGGGGTGATAGTGCATACACTGGTAAACGCTGTGCTAAAGTGATCAGGAAGCATAAAATGAAAAACCAAACGCATAAAAAAGGTTACCGAAATAAGCTCTTGTCTGAATACCAAAAAAAGAAAAACCATCAGAAATCAAAAATTCGTGCACGTGTTGAACATGTTTTTGGATTTGCTTGTCAAAATTTAAATGGACAGTCATTCTTCAGATACATTGGTTTGGATCGGATTGCATCATCAATCGGGCTGCAGAACATCGTGTACAACTTATTCAGAGCGGTTTTCCTGATAGAAGCCAGACGTATGTCCATCAAGTTATAAAGTGCCTGAATATGAGGTTTTTATTGCATATTTGTCAAAGAACGTCAATGAAAATGATCAATGAAGATCAAGAAAAATGAATCGATTTGTAGTTAAATGTGAGCAAATTATATTGGTTGAATTTATTTTTTTTCAAATTAGTTTTTAGAGGTGCCCTTAATATTGGCATCAGAAAAAATGAACTTCTTATTGAGTTGATGTTCCCGACGAAATAAAGCCTCAATTTTTTCCTTAAAGCCATATATCCGGATAAAGTTTTATAGCCCAACATGGCCTGCTTTAAAAATAGTTTGTCGTATTTGTTCATAAAGTTGAAACAGCTTGAATTATTGGTTGTTTGAGGTCCATCATAGTTGTTCGTTCAAAATTGATGTTCTGCCTACTCTTTCAGGCTTTCGGTTTCCCCGTTCTATGCAAATGTAAATTGGCAATGCGTCAGAATCTGACGTTGAAAAGATGAAGTTCGTCTTTGATATTTGGTTAAAACGACTTTACAGAAGTGAACTCCGGGTATCGGATTCTCATTAATCCATTTGCAGAACTTGATCTTAAGGCAAGTGTCGATTTTTTAAATACCAGCAACCGGGGCCCGAAAAGGAAATCATAATGGCACTTGGCAGGGAGAATCCTGAGGTGTTGCTGGAATTCAACAAAGTTCCGGAGTTTATATTACGTGCGTACCGAGATTTCTGTTGCAATGGCCGAGACCGCGATTCATGATCCGGTAAGAAGGGACGTAGTCATTGACTGGTTCAGTAACCTGCTTCAGTACTGGCTATCCGGAGAGGCTGTCAGCCAAAGATCAGAAACCGAATTCAAAGGACTTGCCGTTTGCAACCTGATCGATATTCGGGCAGTGGAACTCATTTCTGAGATCAGTAGCCTGTATGAAGAAAACCTTGCCTGGCCGGGAGTTGCAGGGCCTCTTGAGGAACATACAAAGACGGGGCGAAACGATCCCTGTCCCTGCGAAAGCGGCAAGAAGTATAAAAAGTGTTGCATGAACAGTTAACAGGTCAGCGGTTTTTTGGAGGACGACAGATGAGGTGCTTCAAATTAAAATCTTTCAGACAATTCAAGTTTTCCTCTCAGCCCTGTTTGGACGATCTTCTGAAGCGTCGGAATCTTCACTTTTTTGACATCATTTTCCGGTTAAGGGGATACTGCAATTTCTAAATTTATCAATTATATGAAATTGAGAAAATCTCAAAAAATTATCATAATTCAGTATCTTTGTACAAATAAGGCAAAAATGTCGCCAACTATTTTACTTGCGGGCAGATATCGGTTCTTTTTTAATAGCAGGGAAGAAACCAGGATGCATGTGCATGTTGCAACATCAGATGGTACCGCAAAAATCTGGCTTGAGCCGGTAATTGCTTTAACGGAGTTTTATAACCTGGACTCTGCAGACTTAAAAGAAATAGTAACAATAGTCGAGGATCATAAAGATGAATTCATCGAAAAGTGGAACAGGCATTTTGGAATGTAACCTAACCAGCATCAACGATATCGGTTTCTGGGTACTAGTGGGCGACAAGGAATATTTTGTTCCTTTTGCCGATTATCCCGGGTTTAAAGAATCTTCAATAGACCAGATCTTTCAGTTAGATTTCCTTCCTCCCTCTCAGCTTCACTGGAAAGATCTTGACATTGATATTGAATTAGAAGCTTTGTCCAAACCCGAATCATTCCCCTTGTTGTTTAAAAAGTAAATTATCAGGGTTTTTAATTCATACTGCTCTCGACACATAATCCCTCCAAAACTCCTGCACGATCAAATCCCTGATCTGGGGATTCTCGAACTTGTGGTGAAAAGACAAGAGGCAATCGACCACTTGGTTAAAGATGGGGATTGTTCATAAAACCTTAAAATCCTCTGTGGTACATAAAGTCCCAGAAAGTATCTTTGATGAGAAATAAAAACCCATGTACGAGATCTATCTGATCAATGATCTTAATCCGGGCAAGCTTCGCCGGACTTTCGACAAAACCCTGGAGGAATTGGCGGCCGGAAATTTTGCGGCGGCTGAAGTAAAGAAAATGCCCAACACGGGTTATTACAGGGCAAAGCTTGACCAGGAAAACCGACTGCTCTTCCGATTCGGAAGGTACAATGAACAGACCTGTCTTTTGGTCCTCGAGTTGATACGCAATCATGATTATGCCGATTCACGGTTCCTCAGAGGCGCAAGTGTTGACGAGTCGAAACTTCAGCCCCTGAATTCCGCGGCTGCCTTACCGGCCGAAGACTTGGTGAGCCTTGCATACATCAATAAGAAGTACCCAAAATTCCATCTGCTCGACAAGATCCTTTCGTTCGACGATATGCAGGAGGAGATTTTGCAGTATCACCTGCCCCAGATCATCATCGGTTCGGCAGGCAGCGGCAAAACGGCACTGACCCTCGAAAAGATCAAGATGCTCAAAGGCCGCATCCTGTACGTGACGCTTTCGTCGTACCTGGCCGAAAACTCTTCCCGCTGGTATTATTCCCATAATTTTGAGAATGAACATCAGGAGATTGACTTTCTGTCATACCGTGAATTTATCGAGACCATCCGTATTCCCGGGGGAAGGGAAATGGAATTCAGAACGTTCATGCGGTGGTTCTGGGGATTCAGACAAAGTACGGGACTTAAGGACTCCCACAAAGTATATGAAGAGTTCAGGGGAGTGATTACCGGGATGGATATTACCAAAGAATACCTCACTGCTACGGACTACAGCTCGCTGGGAGTGAAACAATCCATTTTCCTTAGCTCCGAACGTGAGACAGTTTACGCACTGTTCACGAAGTATCTTTCTTTTCTGAAGGAGGAAGGGTACTACGACATCAACATGTATTCGCATAGTCTGCTGGAATCCTGTTCTCCCGTATACGACTATATCGTTGTGGACGAAGTTCAGGATTTCACCAACATACAGCTTCACCTGATCCTGAAGTCACTGGTCAGGCCGGTAAATTTCATCCTCTGCGGTGACGCCAACCAGGTGGTCCATCCCAACTTTTTCTCATGGTCTCATCTCAAGACCATGTTCTACAAGAATGATCCCAGGGGAGAGGAAATCAGCATACTCCATGCAAATTACAGGAATACCCAGGTTGTATCGGATCTGGCGAACCGTCTGCTCAGGCTCAAGATCGCCCGCTTCGGCTCCATCGACAGGGAGAGCAACTACCTGGTGAAGACCGTTTCGCAGATACACGGAGAGATGGTGTTTCTTGAGGAAAAGAATAGAACCGTGGCCGATCTTGCCCGTAAAACCGGAAAATCGGTGAATTACGCGGTGCTGGTCCTTCGTAACGAGGACAAACAAAGGGCTTCGGCAATCTTTCCTTCACCGCTGCTGTTCTCGGTTCAGGAGTCAAAGGGACTGGAATACGAGAACATTATCCTCTGCAACTTCATTTCCGACAATGCCGCCGAATTCAACGAGATCTGCGAAGGAGTAAGTTCCGAAGCCGTTCAGGGATGGGAAACCGTGTATTCGAGAGGGCGTGACAAGACCGACAAATCCCTGGATGCCTATAAGTTTTACATCAACTCGCTGTATGTAGCCATCACAAGGGCAGTCAGGAATGTGTATATCGTTGAAAAGACTAAGGGGCACAAACTTATCTCACTGCTTGGAATTTCAGAGGAGGTAAAGGAAAGAGTCATTAAAGAAGATGTATCGACTGCGGATGACTGGAAACGGGAGGCCCGGCGTCTTGAAATGATGGGCAAGGCCGAACAGGCCGAGGCTATCAGAAAGAATATCCTGGTCACTGTCAAACCCGGCTGGGAACCCATGACCAGAGAGAAGTATCTTGCGGTGAAGGAAGAAGCGCTCAATCCAGAAAACTTCAATAAAAAAGCCAAGGACAAATTGTTTGACTTCGCGCTGATCCACAACCAGGCGCTGATCCTTGAAAAACTCACCGAACTGAATTACCGCAAAGCCGAAAGACCTGAAGATGAACGCAGCTCCCTCTTCCGCAGATATTACCAGTATTACAGGGATGACAACCTGAAAATGGTGGTGCAGGAGGTGAACAAATACGGGATCGATTACAGGGACGTGCACAATTTCACACCCCTGCATGCAGCGGTGTTCTCGGGAGCCGTTAAGGTCACCGGGGTCCTCCTTGAGAATGGGGCCGACCCTGAAGTAAGGGATACTTTTTACAAAACTCCCGTTCAGATCGCCCTGCAGCAGGCCTTTGTCAATCCCGAATATGCCAGAAACAAACTTGGAAGGATTTATCCATTGCTGCTTTCGGCTTCGCTGAACATCCAGGTAAACAAACAACTGATCAAGATCGACCCCCACAAGTCGGAATTCCTGATGGTAAACCTGTTCATTGCCGTGCAGTCCTCAATCATGCAGACAAAACAATATTACCAGGCCCAGGGATTGATGGTCGACGACATCCTGGGCCATATCCGCGATTTTCCCGAAAACGTTCTCCCGGCCTACCGTAAAAAACGCGAATACTGGCTGGCGCTCCTGGCCAAGCACGAAATCCTGAGTAACAATCCGTATTGTAAAAAGCTGTTCAGCCGCGTTCAGAGGGGATCTTACATTCTGAACTCCTCCATGCTGATCCGTTCGGGCGAAAACTGGATACCAGTGCATGAGATGATCAACAGCCAGGGGATCAGTGTGAACGATATTATGGCGCATTCTGAGGAAAAGCAAAGAAAAAAATGGGAAGAAAATCAAAGAAAGTGGGAAAAGGAGCGGAAGAAATACGAAAAGGAACAAAGGGAGCGTGAGCAGTGGGAACGTGAAAGATACGGTTGGTATAAAAGATAAAGCATGGGCAAACAAAATCAACAGCAGGCATTATCGCCTGAAAAATACATTCGCACCAGAGCCCGCACACTGCCTTTAGGCACGTGTTATATCAATGCAAACTGGAGGGATTCAGGACTGGCGGCGATATTCGTCACTAGACGTCACATCAATGGCCATATCACCCATGCAGCCTTCATGGTCGATATTTTTTGCCTAGGGCTGAAAGAAAGTTTCTGGACGTTTAACCAGCATCCTCTGGATTTCAAAGAATTCATTGAGAATCGTTATAACTTCAGCAATCATGGGACTCCTTTAATTAAAACCGATTACGTGCTGGTGCATAATATTATTTACGGCGCCATCGAATACGCAGGCGAGCTTGGGTTTTTGCCGCATAAGTCGTTTGAAACTTCAAAGTTCATGCTTGAAGAGGACGACGATCTGGTTGATTATATTGAGATAGCGTTTGGCTATAAAGGCCGACCCCTATACATATCAGGCGAGGGGAACCCGGCCGAACGAAACAGGGTAATTGCGCAGCTTGATCGAAATCCGGGCAGAGGCCGCTATGACTTTATCACCGAAGCCGACGCCCCTGAGTTTTTCATGAAAGAAGAGGAGAAAGAGCGGGAGGAGGCCAATTACCAGGATCCTGAGGTAAAACGGGGGCTTGTCTCTGATTTCAAAACACTGGCAGAGGGTCCGTTCGGTACGGTCAAGGAAGATGCCGGAAAACTAAAAGAATTGATTTCGCTTTCCGATACCATCTTCTATGAGTACATGGTCACGGAAGCAGAGCTTGACAAAGCCGCCGAAATCATTGAAGGGTTGTTTGGGTTCAACATATCCGATGAGATTTTTTCTGATGAAATGCTGGCGGGAACGAGCCCCGGGCCGGTAAGCCACCAGGAGATAAAAATCCAGGCCGAACGCTTGTATTCCATGCTGGAGGAAGGGCCTACAACTGATGGTTTAAGGCAATCAAAAGCCATGATGGATAAATATCCGGGATTCCCCGTTTTCATTTTCCTATACATGAGATTTCTTGAGTTAAAGGATAAAATCAGCAAGCTGTATCCGAAGCTTGAAAAGTACGTCATTCAGTTTCCCGGCTACCTTCCGCTGTTGCATATGTTCGCCGTATCATTTCTGCTGAACAAACCCGAAGACACGTCACGGCACATCGGAGATTCTTTGCATCTGAAGAACTTTTACCCCCAGCGCCAAACATTTAGCGAAGCTGAAGCGCTGTTATACATCCATGTGTTAACCATCAACTACAGCAATTCAGGGGAGTTCCATCTGATCGAAGAAATGATAAGCTTCATTGACAATCGATTTCCCGGATTAATGCCCCAAAGCGAGATACTCATGGCAAAGCTGCTCAAGATCCCTCACGTGATGGAATGGTGCGAAAGCCAGCCGGATTTTCAAGAACCAGGCCGGCATTAGAGTCCATGATGATGCAGTTCGGCTTCAGCCCGTCAGAATTTTTACTGTTTTTATGGACATCGGATGAGGGAGCGGCGAATTTCATATTTAAGCCAGATCTCAAAGACCGCTACTCAGCTTAGAGGAAAAATCGGAAATACCGATTTTTCTCACCGATTAACATTTTGTTCTTTAGTCTGTGGATGATAGTCCGCGATTTATCTGACACCATACAGTTTTACCTACCGAAACATGACATACATATGACTCTGTAGTAATTGATTATGAATGTAAATTGTTTAATCTTTATATTTGTTAAATTAGTGCTCGTCAAATCATTTGGCTAACCAACAAGAAATAATACTATTTTTAATTAACATTATGTGTTAATTATTATTATCTTTGCATGGAGATAACATTCTGCAATAAAAAACTTGAAAAACTGGCAAATAACTACCAGAAATGCCAAAAAGAATCAGGGGCCATTAGAGCCAAACTGTTCACAATGCGATTGCAGGATTTGTTAAATGCTGAATCGCTTGAGGATGTAAGAAACCTTCCGGGTAGTTATCATGAGCTTACAGGGAATCGAAAAGGACAATGGGCATGTAATCTTGATCATCCGTACAGGTTGATTTTTGAGCCACATGAAAAACCAGTACCAACCGACAAAGATGGTCGTTATATCTGGCTTGAGATAAATGGTGTTGAAATTATTGAAATAGTTGATTATCATTAACAATTAAGCCAATGGCAAAGCAGAATCAATTCTTTCCACAGGTAGTCTTTCATCCTGGAGAAACACTGGATGAGAAACTGAAAGAAATGGGCATGGGTCCGAAAGAATTTGCATTTCGTGCAGGCAAACCTGAAAAAACCATCACTGCAATTCTTAAGGGTGAAAGCTCTATTACACCTGATATGGCAGTTCAATTTGAGAGTGTTACCAGGATCCCTGCGCGTTTCTGGATGAACAGTCAGCGTGGGTATGATGAATATATTGCACGGGTAAAACGTGGGAAAATCGTGGAAGAGGCATTTGTCTGGGCAAAGAACTTCCCGGTTTTGCAAATGATCAAAATGGGATGGATAGATAAAACCTCAGAGAAGCAGGAAATAGCGTCTCAATTGCTTTCTTTCTTCGGGGTAGCCAATCCCACCGCCTGGGAGAATTACTATTACAACCAGAAATTAAAAGTTGCGTTTCGCATTTCGCTCAAACACACCAGTGAACCTTTTGCAGTTTCAGCCTGGCTTCGGAAAGGAGAACTTACTTCACAATTAATTCCGGCCCCGGCATATTCCGAAAAATCATTCCGCGAATCATTGCCAGCCATAAAATCAATAATGGCAAACCATTCGGGTGATTTTTTTGGAACACTTCAAAAAATCTGTCTTGCATCAGGAGTCAAGGTGATTTACACACCTTTTCTTCCTAAAGCCCCCGTGAATGGTGCAACCCGCTGGATCAACGACTCACCTGTAATCCAGATTTCCGGCAGAGGTAAACGAAATGACAAGTTCTGGTTCTCATTTTTCCATGAGTCCGGACATATCCTGTTGCATGGGAAGAAGGATATTTTCCTGGAGCAACTTGATTATCCCGACAAGGATGAAGAAAAAGAAAAAGAGGCTGATGATTTTGCTGTAAAATGGACTTTTTCGGCCGAAGAAGAAGCAGCATTCAAAGAGATCCGGCCCGTCACAGAGAAGGAACTAATCGATTTTGCCCGCAAAATCAATACCCATCCTGCGATCATCATCGGCAGATTGCAACATAGCAGGGATCTCCCTTATTCTTTTGGTCAAAAGTACTTTATACCAATAGATCTTAGCAAAGATCAAGAACACACTCACCCCACCCCCCTCATATAATCCCTCCAAAACTCCTGCACGATCAGATTCAAATTCATGAGGCGCTGTTGAATATCCGAAGACTAAAATCTGGAGTCTATTAGCATGTATTAGATATGACAATATGAGATATCCCATATATTTAAATGACAGAATTATTCACTCCAAAATGTGTTTATATCTTTTAAAATGAGCCACTAATCAAAAAGATATTTTTAGTATCTTGTATAAATTATTTTGATTGGTATTTTATCATAGACATCTTCGAACAATTGAATTCCGTTTCAAACCCTGCTTGTCATAAACACTGTAATACGGATAGACTTCGCTGATCGGTGCTGACGGACAAAGAAAACT
>JAQWBQ010000071.1 GCA_028706295.1 Bacteroidales bacterium | reverse complement strand
CATGGTTTGCGGTTTTCGAATACTACAAAACAGATGCTTTTCTCTTTTGGGTTTAGCCCTTACAGCAGGTATTTACGAACATGTGATTGTTAAAAGTCATTGCTAAATTTTTACCGGAGTATTGATAAAGAAATAATATTCAATAAAGGTAAAATAATAAAGCTGGAAAACAGCGTTCGTAGTCTAAAAATAAATTTCCTTTGTCAAAGGTGTAGTTGCAGTTTTGGCTATTCTATTTCTCCTGAATAAGCATATCTCCATTTATTATCAGTCCTTATCACTATAATTGCTATAACTGTCGATAAACGTAGCAAAGGCTCTGCCTTTGCTACGTAACAATACGTTGTTTTATTGCGAGTAGCGGTTCGTTATGTGCCGTTTTACTTAAATTTAATTGGTCTGGGAATCTTGATTTGATTGTATGCATCTAATGCATATCCATCTGTCATCCCAGCAATAAAATCACAAATCAAGCGCTTAGGGACCATCCCTTCGGATTCATATACATTCTCATATCTTTGAAAATAATTACCAAAGTGCTGGATTAATGTTAAAGGATTTTTCAAATAATAGTCGAAGTCCTTACCATGTTCAGAGTGTAAATCAAGAAGAAAATCAAAGATTTCCTCTAAAATCTTTTCTCCTTTTTGTTTATACTCCAATATTATTGGATGTCCATAAATGTGCTTGTAGTTAAATTTTTGTAAAATGTTAACTTTCTCAAACATCCTATCAGATAATTTTATTTCATCAATCGTCTTAGAGGTCTCTATGACATCAATTACCAGATTATTTATTATTTCGCCATTGGTTTCTCCAACTTCTTCTCTTATCTCTGATGGGATATCTTCTATTGAGATGAAATTCGCAATTAAAGCATCTTCAATATCACGCCCTAAATACGCAATTTTATCCGAGATCCTTACAATGCATCCTTCATAACTACACGGAAAACTTTTCCTATCTTTAATTATTTCCAAATTGTTAATCGTTTGTGATGGTTTAAGACTTTGTTGGATTACTTCACCATTATGATTTATGATTCCATCTCTAACACCATAAGTTAAATTAAGACCAGTACCATTGTTACATAATTTATCTACAACTCGTAAACCGTGAACTTCATGAATGAATTTATAATCTGCATTTAATTTTTTATTAAGAGCTGTTTCGCCTGCATGTCCAAATGGTGAGTGACCTAAATCATGTCCAAGTCCAATTGCATAAGCCATTTCAATATTTAAACCCCATCCATTATTGTTCAGACCCTTACATATTGTTGATCCAATGGTTGCAACATGAAGAACATGCTCAATCCTTGTACAAACGTGATCATTATTAGGAGAGAAGAAAACTTGTGTCTTATGCTTTAACCTCCTAAATGGCATAGAATGAATAATTGCTGTTTGATCTCTAAAAAAATCTCCTCTAATGGACGAATCCTTTGGAATGGATCTATTTATATAAATTTCTGGGCTGTGTGGATTTGTCATAATAAATGTTTTACCTTAAAAATGGCGCATAACGCAAGTATATTTGCCTGGCGAGTATTTCTATGATTAATTATTGTGGTTATTATATCATCTGGGATGTTTTTTACTGACTTTTGCTTAGCAAACCCATTCATTTTCTATAATCATTCAAGCAACCATCTTGGAGATCATATGCTGAAGGAACAGCAGGGAGCCGTCGGATGTGCGGAGTGTGCCTGCCGTAAACCTTCCGTGGGGATTCTGCGATTCGCCGGTCACGAACTCTTCCTCGCTCTTCCAGGATACGCCGAAGGGCGGATTGGTGATCATAATTGTAATGAGAATCGTAAGCATTCCGCCGGTACCGCAGCAGGGATCGAACAGCGAACGGATCTTTCCTTCCCCGCGAAGGTCATCCGCAGTCCCCGAAAAAACAAGGGATACCAGCAGCCGCACGATATCGCGGGGGGTATAATGCTCCCCGCTCGTTTCGTTCGACATTTCGGAAAAGCGCCTGAGCAGCTCCTCGAAGACCTGTCCCATGGTATGGTTGTCGACTGCGTTCGGATGCAGGTCCACGGCGGTGAACTTCTCGATGAGCAGGAACAGCCAGTTGTTCTTCAGAAGCTTCTCCACCGGCTTGTCGAGCTGGAAATTCTCGATGATGTCGTACACATTCTTCGAAAAGCCGTTGATGTAATTGCGGAAGTTGATCCCCACATTCTTCGGATCCTGCTTCAGCCGCGAGAGATCATACTTCGACGTATTGTAAAATTCAGCTTTTATCTGACTGCGGATGACCGGAGAGGGATCCTCCACCTTCGTCCGGTACTCCTCGTACAGACGGTAGATCTCATCCTTCCGCGGCTCCAGCACACAATCCAGCCTCCGCAAAATCACAAACGGCAAAATCACATCCCCGTACTCATGCGGCTTGAACAGCCCCCGCAGCACATCGTCAGCTACGTTCCAGATCAGGGAAGAGAGTTCCTGAAATTTCGACATAGTTTCTTATTGGTTGATATTTAGCGTATTAGCGTTTCGATTTGTAAAAATATGCAGATCGGTTGAAATATGCAAATTTTATAGATAAAAAAATTGACTGAAAATGCAGATTTCCGAAAATCGGAATTTTTTTTACGGGTTTCCGTAATTGGTTTACGATTTCCCGGATTTGAACCAATGGGTTCCGTCAGAAATGGAATCCTTTTCTGTAAAATACTATACTGAATTTTGACAGGTTTGCGAAAGCAAAGCTGTTTAGATTCAGTGATGCTGAGCGATCAGGTTTGCACTTTTTTGCAAACCTGATCAGCCGAAGTATATTACCTTTACAGCATCCTGAATCTGTAACATCATTTGCATCCCGAACATGAACCGGCATATTCTAACCTGCATGCAGAATAAATTTTCGAAGGATCCGGTCAATAAACATGGATCTTCACATCTGGATACTGAGAAAACACCGTTTACAATTCATCTTCTTTCAACAGTAATTATCATCATCGTGATGACATCATGTTCAACAACAAGTGAAAGGCTTCTCGTCATTCAGAAACAGGGAAGCTTTACCGTTGGAGGGACCCTACTTGTCAATCCCGGTACCTTCGATCCGTATCACCCCACTGCCGATGGACAGACCTTTCACGTGGATCATGCGTACGTATTTTATCAGATCCCTGAAAAGGCACGGAAATTACCGCTGGTATTCTGGCATGGTGCAGGGCAGTTCTCCAAAACATGGGAAACTACACCCGACGGCAGGGAGGGGTTTCAGAATATATTTTTACGGCGTGGCTTCGGGGTTTATCTCATCGACCAGCCAAGGCGTGGAGATGCCGGCCGCAGCACTGTTCCGGCTACATTGACGCCCACCCCCGATGAGCAGGCCTGGTTCGGAACGTTCCGCCTAAGCATATGGCCTGAATATTTTCCCGGCGTTCAGTTTTCGAAAGACCCGGAAACGCTGAACCAATATTTCCGCCAGATGACCCCCAATACAGGCCCTTTTGATCTGGAGGTCGTTTCTGATGCGGTGTCTGAACTCTTTAACATTACCGGCCCGGCCATCCTTGTCACCCATTCCCAAAGCGGCGGACCAGGTTGGAAAACGGTCATTAAAAATCCAAACGTCCGGGCGGTCATCTCCTATGAGCCGGGCAGTAACTTCCTGTTCCCGTTGGAAGAATTACCGGCTCCGCTGACCAGTTCCGCAGGTACGCTTGAGGCAGTCGGAGTACCCATGGAGGAATTTATAAAGCTCACCCGGATCCCGATCATCCTGTATTATGGTGATTTTATCCCGACGGAACCCAGCCGGAATCCAGGACAGGATGGCTGGCGTGTACGGTTCGAAATGGCTAAATTGTGGAGGGATGCCGTAAACCGGCACGGCGGCGATGTGACCCTTGTACACCTGCCTGAAATGGGTATTTACGGCAATACCCATTTCCCCTTCTCTGACCTGAACAACCTTGAAATCGCCGATCTGATGTCGACGTTCCTCAGCGAAAAAGGATTGGATCACTGACATGTCAAATGAACTCTTTCTTTGGTTGAAATTGAAGCCGGCCTGCTGCGTTTAATCCGCAATCTGAAAAAGTGGTCCTGTTAAGCCACTTTTTTGATGTTCATACAGACAACTAAACATTAAATATCAGTCACCGAATAAGCGGCCTTAGCTGGCGCGTTACCAAAGACAGAGGTGCGGCAAAGGTCGGCTTTCATAGCGCCAGGTTCAGCCGCGTTTCGGTGACGAGACCCACGCGGCCTGAGCGCCCGACAGGAGTCTCACTTTTCTTTTCCATCACACGTATCTACAAAAAATTAATTTGTTATTTTTGCTATAAATCTTGGCAATCGTAAATCATGTCAATCGTAAATCATTTTATTCTTGGCAATCGTAAATCATGTCAATCGTAAATCATTTTATTCTTGGCAATCGTAAATATTAATCCTTTATGAGAAAATTATTCGTTTTTCTTCTCGCTTTATCTTCCATAACCGGGATCATGGCCCAGCCAGCCAAACCCTGTTCGGCATGCCTTCCGGATGGGATCACCTTCTCAACCCAGTCCGAAATCGATAATTTCCAGGTAAACTACCCGGGCTGCACAAGCATTATGGGGGGAGTGGTTACCATAAGCGGAAGCGACATCACCAACCTGAATGGATTGAGTGTACTGACATCCATCGTGGGCATCCTTGAGATAAAGAACTGTAATAATCTGACCAGCCTGTCGGGACTGGATAACCTGACCTCCATCGGGTCGATTCTGTACATCCATCTGAACAGTTCACTTACCGGATTATCGGCTCTGAATCATTTAACTTCGATCGGCTCAGCACTCTGGATCGAAAGCAATGTCTCCCTGAGCAGCATCGCCGGACTGTCGAACCTTACATCGATCAACGGGACTTTAAATGTTGATTATAATCCGGCGCTGACCAGCTTATCAGGACTGGACAATATAGATACAGCTTCGATTTCCGGATATTTCGTCATCTATAACAGCAGCTTATCCGATTGTGCCGTGAAGAGCCTTTGTGATTTCCTTGCCAGCGGAACGATCTTCAACCAGATCCATAACAATGCCAGCGGATGCAACAGTCCCTTCGAGGTTGCGGATGCATGCGAACATCTGAATGCAGAAACCCCCTCGCCTGAACCACCGTTGACCATCTACCCCAATCCCGTCGCTTCAACCCTTGTCATCGGATCCGGATCCCCCGGACTCCTTACCATCCGGAACCCCGCCGGACAGCTCCTCCTGCAACGCGAAACCACCGGGACGAAAACCATCCTCGATATAAGCGGTTGGAAAAGCGGGATCTATTTCGTGCAGATTGCCGGTGTAAAGGGGCTTTATTCGGGGAAGATCCTGAAACTGTAATAATTACTTCTGCCCACTCGATTTTCTGAATGTATTCCGATAATCGGAGTGGATGATTTCGGGTTTCTGAAAAAATCATGGTATTAATAAAGCAACTTCCTTTTGTCAAAATGCACGTTCACCCATTCCATTTATCGTTGATCTCAGCGCAACAAATTCCTGTAGAAGCATAGGATTTGATGTAGTCGGAAATGTAATCTCTTCAACCTGCTTAAAAGTAAAGAGATTCTCTATAACATTGCGTATCGTCCTGTTCTTCAATAATTCCTCAAGAACTATGTCAAGTATTCTTATACGGCCCGGGAAAAGTTCATTCAGCAAAGAAACTTTATCCGCCTTAAAAAGATGAATTACTACATCCGAATCCAGAAGTATTAATACCCTGTTATTCATTTTCGTTTTCTGCTACTTCAAAGGGATCAATGTTAATCGCATTGAGTAATTCAAGGTAATAGGGTTCGGATATTTTTTTGTTTTTGTATAGATGATTTACCAGTAAACCATAATTTCCAATGACTTTAAATTTATTCCCTGATTCATAGAGGGAGATGTCATATCCAAGTTTCCTGGCAGTGTTTTTTTTATCACAACTGTACTTATTAAAAAAAGTTTTATCAACGAAACCCAATTCAACAAGCCTATAAATTAGCGCGTTTATGGACAAGCTATAATATTGCTGGATCTTAAAAATGGTTTCAGCAGAAATCATGTTTCTTTTTTGTCGCTCAGATATTGGGATTAATTCGGTGATACCGGTTTCGGGAAGCAGTAAACATGCCGCGAACAAATCTGCCTTATGCTCCGCTGCATCTGTCTGCTTATCAAATAATGCTGTAATGCATCGCTGCGAACTAAATGCTTCCTGTATAAAAAGATGATAGAGCTCATGCCCTATGGTGAAATGCTGTTTGCCCAAACTATGGTTTTGATTTACCATCATGAATTTCAGATCATTATTCGCTTTTATCGCCATCCCTGAAAATTTCGCTGACAGGGGCCTGAATATCGTGATGATATTTTTTCTGAGAAGTAAACTGGTTAAATGTATCGGTTCGTTTACTCCGTACCCGTTTTCGGTTCTGAAGTTTGATGCAATACGATCAACCTCTTTGATCAATAGCTTGTTATTCACCTTTTGCCAGTGTTGTCATTTTAATATAGTTCTTCACAATCTTCTGAAATTCAGCAATGCTTGATAAATCCTCTTTTTCCATACCATCGCTCCTGAAGGCGAAAGCAAGGTTGGCTTTTTTTTCACTGCTATTATTCACAAGGAAATCTTCAGTCTCAATTCCAAAAAGATCAGCAAATTTATTCAAATGAACCAGCGTGATTTCCCTGGTGCCATTTTCATAATGGCTGATTAATGTTCTGTCAATTCCTATGACTTTGGCAAGATCCTCCTGGGTGTATCCCAGTTTTTGGCGATATGCCTTTAAATTACTGATAATTATTTGTTTAACATCCATGATTGGTCGGTTTCAAAGCTTTAACAATATGTAAAGTTGTCACAAATATAATCATACATTTTCAAATATCCTAATTTTGTGACAATATTGGCAGAAAGAATAAAGCTATTTTTCCGATATATTCAAAAAATGCAAGACATTTTTCTGTCAGATGCGGCTTGAACAGCCCCCTCACACATCAACAGCAACGTTTCAGAGCAGCGAAGAGCATTACCGGGTTCATAGCTTAATCCGTCCGATATTCGAAAAGTCAGCCTCCCGGCTTTTGATTCCGGAATCAACGCTGTTGTCGGTTTTTAACTTTACTTTATATTGTATTTCAACCGGAAGAGCATCGCAAGATTGACGCAGGATGGTCGCAGGATCGACGCAGAAAGAACTTAGAACGGTCGCAGGATGAATGCAGATTGGGTGCAGGATGGTTGTAGAATGACCGCAGGATCGACGCAGAATGGAGCTATAACAAACGCAGGATGGTCGCAGGATCTACGCAGGATGGTTGATGATTGCCAATGAAATTGATGACTTTTCCCTTTTGTATCCCTGCATCTAAATAACGACGATCTTCCCTCTTTTTACCCCATTTTTGCTTTTCAGAAGAAGGATATAGGTTCCGGGCTGAAAGCCTGTTATATCAACCACATTATTTCGGATGCTCCGGTAATCCATGCGCTTTCCCAGACTGTTGTAAATAGTCAGGCCGGTCGGGCATCCCCGGATACCGGCCGGCAAAACAAATTGATCCCTGCAGGGAACCGGGAAAATGGAGATGAAACTTTCGCCCGGATCGTAACTGTTGGCCGACACGTGTTCGCATGCGTCTTCCACCTGCGGCCGGCTGTTACAACCTTCCGCATTGTTGCCGATGTTTATAATCGCGTTGGTCATCGAAAGATAGTCGCATACACTGCGCACGTTACATGCCGATAAAACCGGGTTATTTACAACAAATAATTGCGTTATCGATTCCGGGGCAACGCTATCGAGACCGGAAAGGCTTGTAAGTACCTGGTTGCCGTCAACCGACAATGATCCGCCTACAGATTGCAGTGCAACAAGGCCGGATAAATTCGCGAGTGCAGGATTGCTGTAAATAAACAAATTGCCGCCGATGGAAGTAAGGCGCTCCAGTCCGTTCAGGCTTTCGATGCCCCAGTTTATAACGATCTCCAGGTTGTTTCCGATCGTTGTTAAAGAGTCCAGGCCCGAAAAATCAACAAGTGCAGGATGATACAGAACCACAAAATAGCCGCCAACCGATTTCAATCCGGTTAATCCTGTAAAATTGGTCAGCAGCTGGTTGGTCGAAAAGGTCAGCGCGCCACCCAGGCTGGTCAGGCCGTTCAGCCCTGTCAGGCTTGCCAGTGAATCAGTTGTGTAAATACTCAGATCCCCGTTAATCTGGGTAATGGCGCTCAATCCAAGGAGATTTTTAATGTTACTTCCGCTTATCGCGACATTACCTTCGATTTCGGTACAGTTGGGATAATTAATCTGGAAGTTGTCAATTTCGGCCTGACTCGTGAAGGTTATTCCCCCCGGGAGACAGGGCTGTCCGACCGACAGGATATGAAAGCATAACAATGCCAAAGTCGTTGTGATACGATTTTTCATATGTAGGTTGTAAAGAATCTCGTTATCAGCATTTTGCATTTACCGAACAGGACGTTGCCAGGCCTTCACCTTTTTTCATGATAATCGCATCCCAAATCTTAATTCTTGTCAATCGTAAATCATGGCAATCGTAAATTTTTCCAATTCTTGTCAATCGTAAATCATGGCAATCGTAAATTTTTTCAATTCTTGTCAATCGTAAATCTTGTCAATCGTAAATTTTTTCCCGTCTCTTAGTGGCTGACCACCAGTTTTTGGATCACGATTTCGCGGCCGCTGGAAACTTTTAACAGGTAAAGTCCTGAGGGCAGGCTGGCCGTCGAAATCCTGATTTCCTGGTAACCGGCAGCCGGGGTCGATTTGACGCGGCTGACCGGCGCCCCTTGCAGGTTCAGTATTTCGGCAATGAATGGCCCGTCGGGCGTGGCCCGCGAACGGAGGGTCACCTGCTGATCGGCAGGATTCGGATAGACCAGGAATTCAGGGTTACTCGTGCGGGATTCATTCATCCCATAAATCACCCCGCCGCCGGGCAGGCGGTTCACACTGAAAGCATGCCGGATGGTATCGACCACCGCGTTGATCTTTTGTATCACACAGCTGCTGTCGGAAGGATTGTAACAACGCGCCCATGCAAAGGCAAGGTCGAGCTCCTGCGTTGTTCCGGGCAGGAATGTGAAAGGTCCGGTGGAACAGATTCCGCGCCGGTCCTGCGGGTTGTTTTTGGCCGTTTTCTCGGTCCACTCCTTTAACCCGTTCGGACTGAGGCCCGCCGTTCCCCAGTTACAGGTGTCGGTCAATCCCGGGAACATGTAATCGCATTCCGGGCCGTAGCCTCCGGTCATAGAGTGTCCATTTCCTCCGTAGATCATTTTCGAACCATCTTTCCAGATTCCATTCATCATCTGGTAATATTCAGGTGCATATACCGGACTGGTCATGTATGACGGAACCCCTGCATTTGAATTGTTATAGTAAACAAACCTCCGCATGCCCAGCCGCTCGTTGTCGACGATCCCGTCGCCGAACTGAAGTCCGTTGATCGCTTCGGAACGGACCAGGAAGGAGGCTTCATTGATCTCGCCCGGACCATATTTCATCGTCTGCACAGTCCCGTTCTGGGCCACGATGTCGCAACTTCCCTTAAAGGATGGCCCGTTCAGCGAAGATCCCCTGAAAGAGGGGTTGTCGTAGCCATCCGGGTCCATGAGGGGACCGCCCAGCATGACCACGGCCTGCACCGGGGGGTTTTCGCCATAGGCATACGACTGACCGGTACCGTCGACCGGCGTCCCGTTGTAGCCATAAAACATCCCCCGTTCGGGATCACATCCCAGGTAGTCGTCGTTGGCATAACCGAGGTCGATATCGGTGAACACCCCGATCCAGGAATCGGAATAAGCGTAATTCGAACGGTTATAGAATTTGAGGTGAAGGAAGGTGGTGTTTTTAAAAGCAGTGTCGCCGGGACGGTCGAAGGCATAAGCCATCCCGTGTACCTCGACTTTCAGCTTCTCGCCGGCCGATTCGTAATGGTATCCGTGATCGTCGTTGTAGATGAAGAACAGCGCCTGGTCGCCCCTGATTTCGGGATAATCACCGTCGTAAGGCTCATATTTGCCATTCGCGTTGCGGTCGGAAAAGGGGGCCAGTTGTGCGGCCTGTCCCAACGAAACATCCCCGTGGGCAGGCCAGGTGAGGATATCAACCGGGGCAACATATCCCGCTTCCCAAAAGTGGGCGCGGTGGTAATCGATTTCCGATTTATTGATCTTCCATACCCGGTTCCAGATGGTATCCTGGATGGCATTGTATGCTTCCGGATTGCTGACCGGTCCGGCCCAGAAATCATTCTTTGTGCCCGCTACGCCACCTGTTCCCTGCCGGTATTGTTCACCCGCAAAATGGAGGGTACTGCCGGGATCCACTCCCCCGATCCAGGCGGTGTTCGCAAACAAGGTCATCTTTCCGCTTCCTTTGGGCACCTCGTATTCGGCATTTTCCCTGAAAAAGTGAAGCCCGCTCGATTTGAACAGGGCCTTTACATTGTTTATGTCGAGATAATCGGAGCTGCGGTCATGGTTCCGTAAAACAACCAGACCGGGTTGCGAGTATGTTCCATTGGTGACATCCCAAATTTTATATCCTCTTACCATGTTTCCTGGGAGACCCCATTGGTCGATGAGAAACGTGCAGGTATTATCGGGGTTCGGCTTCGCTTTAATGGGAAATTCGGACGGGCCTGTTAAAACGATCCTGACCGAATCGCCCGGCTGTACGGTATCGTTGGCCAAAAGGTTTACCGTTACCTCGAATCCCGGCGTTATATCGACGGTATCGTTGACCACTACCGGGATCTGGCCATTCAGCAGCAGAGGAAGGAGGAGACTCATCAATGCAATGAAGCATCCTGATTTTATAATGTTTTTCATAAGGGAAAGGATTAAAAGGTGAAGGTATCGGAGATGAAATATAATTAATTTTTAATCATATCACAAAGATATAATTTTTTAGGAGCATTGTCAAGAGATATGGTGATAAATTTGAATGACCACGGCGAAAAAAATCAAATGACTTTTAAGAGATTATTAATGATACGCAGGTTTCAGCGTGATCTTTTTAGAGTCAGCATGGGCGACTTTTTCGAGAAAGTCAAGTAACTCCTCATACGACTCTTTGGAATAGGCGCCTTTCCGTATCTGCAGGTGTCTGACATACCTTAATGTATTACCCTGAAGGGTCGAAGTTGCCCGGTAATCGCCAAATCTGGAGGTAACCGTTTGATCAATGTGATTTCCGGTAAACGACAATTCTGCCGGCAGGGCATAATACACGGTGTCGGACTTGGCTACCGAGCGTCTGATCGCAACGGGATTTTTCCGGTTGATAACCTGGCTCGAAAATTCCTTTTCACGGGTGAGCTGGTTTGGTTTGAAAAGCATCAGATTTCCTGCCGGCGCCAGTGTTTTGTTGATGGTAAGGTTCAGGGTTTCTTCAACCGACGGATTACCCGATTTATTTTCTTTCAGGGTGAACTTTTCCAGTGTAAAATCGGGCGCCGGAATGTTTTCAACCAGATTCTTCCGTTTATCTGTATGATCCTGGTCCAAAATCTGCCGTTCCAAATCATAAAACACGCCATAGTAACTGGTTTTTACTTCCATAACGGCAGTACCGTTTTCGAGAAGTTGCGCCTGAATCGAACGATTCTGAAAGTTCTCCCGCTCGTCATACAGAGGAGTACGGCAAAGAAATCCCCCGGTTTCTTTGATAAGAAGCGCCTGACGGTCGTCGGTGAAGGCGCCCAGGTAGCCGGCCGGTATACTTTGGCTGGTACATTCAAGCCAGATGGTATCGTTCATTAAGGGTACGCATAAGATCGCATGATTGAACTGGTTTGCGGGAAACTCCCTGACAAGATCGGGCACATCGTTGCCTGCAGCCACCAGCGTATAACAGGAGGGAATTCCCGCTGCGCTGAGCAACGCTTTCATGTAATTGGTGAGGGCTTTACAATCGCCATAACCCAGTTTGTCAACTTCCGATGCCGGAGTGGGTTGCCATCCGCCCAGACCGATCTGAATACTCACATATCTCGTCTTTTCCTGGAGATAATGATAGATCTTCCTGATTTTTTCAAGGGTATCACTTACTCCGGCAGTAAGGTCAACCATTTTCTGCCGGGTTGCCTCACCAAGGTCGTCCCGTTCGCGAATCAGCTCATGGAACCATAACCCGAACGACTGCCAGTCATCGGTATTTCCGGATTTGTTCCTGATTTTAAACGACCCGGGCGCCAGCATCACAACGGGAGCAATTTCCCGGATGGGCGGACTGAAGGGTTCTTCGCGTATGGAGGGTACGTTGCCGAAGCTCCATGAATAGGTTTCGACCGACTTTTCTTTCGCGGCTTTACAGGTTGTATTCGTATTTCGCTGGAAATACCGGATCCCAATGAAATCGGGAACTGAAATATGCAATTCAGCCTGTTCGAGGGAGCTGTTGAAGTCATCGACAAGAAAAAAATCAGGATAATCAAAAATTCCGTTAAAATCGATCTCATACGTATATTCAATGGTAAAGGGAACCGTCTGATACTTTGGCTTGCAGGCGATTACCCTGTTATCCTCGTAGGTCGAAAATCCGGAAATGGCGCTGACATCAAGGAAATGATCCTGTTCGACCCGTTCTACTTTTTTTCCGTCACGGTCATAAACAGTACCTTTAACATGGCGGATGGTGGTAAAATTATTATAGGGCACAATCAGGATTGCTTTGTCGATTGCGTTGTCCTTCACAACCGTCAATGCAAAACTCACCTTCATCGTGGCTTTGTCGGCTGCAGAAATGTCGAGCGTCGTTTCGCGGTACCTGATCACGGTGTTCGCGTTCTCAAGCAGGGGAGCCGGTATGGCCGCAATTGCAAAATCACGTTCACCGGCCAGCGAAGATCCGGTAATCAGGTAAAAAAACAGGATTGCTGTGACCCTGAACATTTCCCGGCTATTTTCTTTTAAGAATGACAGGTTCAGCATGTTTAGCCAGTATTTGATTGTAAAACTCCCGGATGGAGCTATATTCCTCCTCTGTAAAAACAGTTTTATTGATCCCCATTTTAAAATTAAATTGAATGGAACTTCCTAAAACATTGACCTGATAGAGAAAATATGCTGCCTTTTCAGGTAATCCGATGCTTACAGCTTCGGGATAGGAGACCACTTCATAGTTCTCAGGAATCAGGATGGTCACCGAGTACACATTCTCAAATTTATGGATGAAATCGATGGGGTACTTTCGTTTGTCGATCTTGAAAGGATTTTCTTTGAGCCGGTGCAGCAACATCGGGTACAAGTAGAAATTCCCGTTCGTTTCCTCAACCGCATTCCTGAGGGTGATATCATACTGGTCCTTTACCGGCTTGTACACACTGTCGATATTGCTGATGTTTGCATTGCGGATCCGCAATCCCGGAAATTCCTCCAGCATATTTTCGAGGTATGCTTCCTGACCGGAAAAACTTTTGTACTTGTTACGAAAATCAAGCGCCGCGTAATCGTTTCGCAGGAAACTCAGGGCGCCGTTGAGTTGAAGATCGGCATCCAGCGTCATATTGTATGTGATCACCTCCCTGCTTTTTTTATCGGTCGTCAACTCCACGGCATCGCTGAATTTCGTGTTGTAGACTCTTCCGAAGAAATTAAGGTCGCGTTCAGGCAACAGGTCGTAGGGCGCATTTTCTTCCGTGCCATCCATCAGAATCTGTTCACCGTTCAGGGTAACCCGGGCAATAACGTAATTCAGTTTGTTCAGGGAAGGCCTTACCGGCGAAAGAAAACCGTTATCACGGGTGCTCAGTATGACAGGGGAAACCTCGAAGCCGATCTTTTTAAGCAGCTGTACCAGCGCCAGGTTTATATCAGCAGCGTTACCCGATTTTTTATCAAGCGCCCATTTAATATTTGATTCGGAAGTAAAAAGGCTTTCATTTTTATTCCATTTGAAGGATTTGATATACGCATGCGCCAGTTTTAATTTTTCCTTATCGTTCGCGGCTTTGCTGTTAATCTCTTTTGCCGCGCGGTTCATATAAGAGTCGTCACGGAGGGCCACACCGAAATAATCATCCTCATCAAGATAGCGACAAAGCGCATCCCAGGTTGTGGTAAGCGCTTTATAATAGTTCATGTACTGGACCGCGTAAACGTCGAAATCAAGCTTTGTAATATAGTTCTGCGCACAGCTGATATACGGTTCTGCTTTAAATGCAGGCATGTTTTCAGCAATCCAGTGACCATCTTCATTCAATTTCAACGGTTCAAAACCGGAGAAGTTCTTCCGGAGTGAAACATAGATATTGTTTTCCATGACCAGTTCGCTGTACTTTACCGGGATCTCCTTCTGAAATTCCCATGAATCGGGAATACCCGAATATTCAAACTGGATGTCGATGACCGATCCGGTTTTGACATCAGGCATTGCGATCCTGATTCTTTTAACCCTCCCATATATTGTTTCTTCAAATATATTCTTTGAGCCAAGTTTGGTCTCAACGATTTTACCGTCTGCCAGGTTTGAAGTGATTCCTTTTACATACGCATTGTTGTAAGGGGGGAAGATCTTGTTTGCCCATTCGTATCCTGTTTTTTTCAGAATCTTTATCCGGATCAGGTGTGTGAATTTGAAAGATGCGGGATCAAAATAACCGTATTCACAAAGAACAACTGCCGGAGCGCTCGTATCGGCTTCATAAACTGTCATTTTCAGGTCATCCATGCTTACATCGCCAAATTTCATGGGCGCCTTACCTGCGAATGCTGAGGCCGCCAGAAATAGCAACGCCAAAATAGATACAGATGAAAGGGTTTTCATAAAGAGGGGTTGTTTGATAATAGCGTCACAGTGTATAACCACATTGCTCCCGGTCAGTTGAATCCATCCCGGTTTTGTCGGTAAGGTTGGTCTGATGATATGATATCGGCCGGCCGCTCCTTCAAATATACAATATGCAAATATATTTTTTTATTTTGATTTCACATAGCATTAACCTTTATTTTTTAAAAAAGGTTCCGGTTTGCTATAAAACCAACCGCCCGTTTACATGGCGAAATGCGAAAAGAATGCAAAAAAGGGATTAGATATTAGCGAATAGCGAAAAAAAGATCAAGGCTCAAAGATCAAAAGCGTTTCAGGTTTCAGGGTTTCAGGGTTTCAGAGTTTCAGGGTTTCAGGGTTTCAGAGTTTCAAAGATCAAGGCTCAAAGATCAAAAGCGTTTCAGAGTTTCAGGGTTTCAGAGTTTCAGGGTTTCAGGGTTTCAGAGTTCAAGGATCAAAATTTTTCATTTTCACATTAGCACATCAGCACATTAGCAAATTCTCAAATCCGCACATTTGGCTCAGTTATTCTTCACACACCGTACCGGAAGGCCGGCCTGTTTCGGGGTGGCTCCATTGCCGTTCCAGAGTCCGGGATCATTGTACTGGATGACTTTCGGGTAATCCTGTGTGGATGACCACCAGTATGCCGTGGCGTTTACCCCCGTAAAGGAACCGTCACCATTACGCATCCCGGCGGGTGTGGCTGTAAACAACACGTTATTCATACCTCCGGTGTTGGGTTGCGACCAATGCAGATATCCTGCATCCTTGAGTTTACCACCGGCGACCTGCCATCCTCCGAGAAAATCTGCCAGTGTATTCCAGTCATTATCGCTGGCAACGCGCCATCCTGCCGGAGCCAGTCCGCGCGGATCATGAACGGCATACCAGTTATAGAGTTTCCCGTCGAACACCCCGTGGGTGGAATCGTTGTTATAGTAGCACCAGGCTCCGGTTGTCAGTTTCGACCATTCCACCGGATCCTGCACATGTGGAATCACATCGCCATTACTGTACTTACTGATCCGCAGGTTATGGTTCATCCAGGTCTGGGATCCGATACGCAGGGAATCGCTGAAGTTGTTCAGGTTGATCACCGTCTCAACAAATCCTGTGTGAACATTTCCATCGTCGGATCCCCCGGCAAAATTCATCATGATTACACCGACATCGGGATAGCGCTTCGATTGCAGGTAATTATCGATCGACGGCTGGATATCCGAAGCGATACTGACCAGGGGTTCTGATGTTTGCCGCTCGCCGCTGGTGAAATTTATGTAAAAACACCGGTACGGATAGGGCTCTGCATGGGCTTTTTCAATGCAACTTTCGATTTCGGCGATTTTGGTACTGGTTTCAACCGTTCCCAGCGAATAATGATCCTGAACGTAATAGTAAAAATTGTTGTCCGACATGTAGATGTTACCGGTGGTATTGTCCTGCCAGATAAGCGGAGATCCCATGGGGTAGCCGTGCGTCCCCTCAAACTGCCGCATGATCACGATTTTACCCCTCACTTCGCCCAATTGGGGGATATGGTTTTCAAGCCAGAAGTGATTCAGGT
The DNA here is from genome assembly GCA_028706295.1 of Bacteroidales bacterium. GTDB lineage: Bacteria > Bacteroidota > Bacteroidia > Bacteroidales > FEN-979 > CAIVAT01. Next base: position 1,330 of record JAQWBQ010000071.1, on the reverse strand, counting down.
ACGGGTAAAGGTACCCGCACCAGATCCCGTTGGCAAAAGCATCGTCACCCCGGTTGGAGTGTTCCTGTTTGATCACAAAAACCACGACTTCGGTCGGATGGGCATTCAGGAAATCAATAGCCTGGGTGATCATGTCGGTAAAATTTTTATGAAGGTAATATGGGCCATGGAAAACAGTCATGGTACCCTCGTCGTCGTTCAGCCGGATGTCGCACCACCTGACCCCGAGCAGCAACTGGTTGGACAACCTGAAATCCTGGGCGATGGTACAGTACGACTCTGCCCCCTGCTCGGAGGTGTGAAGGTCGGCGCCGCAATCGTGGGTTCCCGGTATGGAGAGTTCCGAAAGGTATCGTGAATCATCGATCCCGGCCATCCAGTCGGCATGGGTGTAAGGCAATGCCCGGTCGGCATCGTTCGGGTGCGCCCCTATATCTCCTGAATTATCATCCGATGAAGTTTTCTTGCATGAACTGAGGATCAGGCCTGATACAACGGCCAATGCCAGAAAGAGAAATAAAACCCTGTTTTTCATAAATGACTTTTTATGGATTGTTTTGTGCTGAATGAATTTGTGATTGCTTTTATATGCTGATTATCGACAGACCGGCTGAACCGGCATCCCTTTGATCTCATTGAGCGGCTCCCTGATGAACCAGCTTCAGGTATTGTACGCTTCCGCCTGCCACTATCCGGCACAGCAGCAAACCGGTCGGAAGTTTATTCCCGTCAATGGTGACTTTCCGCGTGCCGGCATCGGTCATCCCTTCATCCCGGACGGCGATCCTGTTCCCGAAGCTGTCATAGATTTCGAGTTTTACCGGTGTGCGGCATTCCAGCAGAAATTGTACGGTGGTCCGCTCCGAAAAAGGATTGGGATAACAGGTAGCTTTGTGCAGCGCTGTTCCCGGTTCATCCTCCGCGATTCCCCAGGAAACACCCACCTGACTCCCGCCCGACTCCTTGTATCGTGCCATGAACTCCTGGAAATATTGGTTGGTGATGACCGGATCATAAATGACCAGCATATTCTCATCGTTGTTCACCTGCGCCGGGGTTTCCCAGTTGAAGGACCCTGTAGTGGTGATCTTTTCTCCGGCTGAGGTATCGGCATTGATTACCGAGTATTTGTGATGGATCAGTCCCGGGAGGGTATCGATGAAAACATCGGCAGGCGGTTGCCATGCCCCGGCGACATTCTCGCCCTTCATCCTCGGGAAGGCAGAACCATGAAGGACGGAACAGGAGGAATCGAAGACGCCGCTCACCTGAATGCCCTTGAGCCAGGCCTCATGCAGTGTAGTTTCAATGGAGGGAAAAACGAATTTCA
>JAQWBQ010000070.1:3687-17867 GCA_028706295.1 Bacteroidales bacterium | reverse complement strand
GGACGGAGAAATATCGAACCCGGGCAGATATCATTAAGCCTTGCGGGTGCAGCGATTGAACTGGTAAGCATCGACCAGGTGTTAATAAGGATTGCTGTTCCTGAAAATGAGGTCAACAAAATCGAGAAAGGCAGAAAAGCCGGCATATCCGTGATGGCTGCAGGCGGAACCCTTTTCGAAGGAAAGGTAACCAGCATCAGTCCGGTTGCCGACCTTATTTCGAGGACCTATACGATTAAGATCCAGGTAGATAATCCCCATCACCTTCTAAAACCAGGCATGGTCTGCGATGTTTCCCTTTCGCCGGACTCGGAATCCGAAGTCCTGGTCATTCCTTATCAATCGGTTAGCAAGGACCAGGAAGGAAATCTTTATGTTTTTATCGTCACTCCGGACCGGTCAAAAGTGAAAAAACAAGCTGTCCGGGTCGGTCAATTCCGTGGTGCAGGCATTGAAATCACCGGGGGGCTTACTGTTGGACAAACGATCGTTACAAGCGGTATTGAAAAACTATCTGATAACAGTCTAATTGAAATTTGAGATGAAACGCGTAAAAATTGATTTTATCGCGGCATGCATGCGAAATCATACGATCGTCATTCTGGTTGTACTGGTTCTGATGATAACGGGTGTGATTGCACTGATTCGTATGCCGCGCAATGAATATCCCCAGTTCACGATCCGACAGGGCGTCATAGTTGGAATTTATCCCGGTGCAACATCGGCCGAGGTCGAAGAACAACTGACCCGGGTGGTTGAGAACTATATTTACAGCTATAAGGAGGTAAACAAGGAAAAAACCTATTCGCTTTCGAAGGAAGGAATCATGTACATCTTTGTTGAACTGACCGACCAGGTGACCAACTCCGATCAATTTTGGTCAAAGATCAGACATGGGCTCAACGAATTGAAAATGAAACTTCCTTCAGGGGTATTGGCATTGATTGCGAATTCTGATTTTGGGGATACCTCGGCAATTCTGATCACCCTCTCCTCCGAATCAAAAAGCTATAAAGACCTTGAAGAACAAGTAAAAAGGCTTGAGGCAGAATGCCGAAAGATACCTACTACTTCCAAAATTCGACGGTATGGAATCCAAAAGGAAAAAATCTTTGTCAATGTCAAACCAGAACTTCTGAACGAATACAGCATCAAAACAATTTCGTTGCTCGGTTCATATCAACTGAACGGGATGGTGAACTACGCCGGAGTACTTAAAGATGGCAGACACGATCTGGCAGTGCATCTGCCGGCCAGCTTTGCCTCCGAAAACGATCTGGCCGAACAAATTGTTTACGCGGATCCTGCCGGTAATGTGATTCGGCTTAAAGACATCGCAACGATTGAACGCAAACTGGCGGATCCCGATAATTATATCAGGCAGAACGGGATGAAAACCGTGCTGGTTTCACTGGAAATGCAACCGGGGAATAATATTGTTCAGTTTGGTAAAGATGTAGAAGTGGCATTGAAACGGTTTGAAAAGGGGTGCCCGAAAGAGATAACCGTGTCAAAAATATCCGAGTTGCCAAAATATGTCCAGGATTCGATCAGCAACTTCATGAAGGAGTTTTTGATCGCAATTATTGCAGTCATTCTGGTCACCATGATCCTGTTGCCTTTCAGGATCTCCTCTGTGGCTGCAGTGACCATTCCGGTCTCTGTTCTGGTCACCATGGGCATTCTGTACGCACTCCATATCGAACTTCACACCGTCTCACTGGCAACCCTGATCGTTGTTCTGGGGATGATCGTGGACAATTCCATTGTGATCATCGACAACCATGTAACACGGCTCGACAGGGGTGGCTCCCCCTGGCATACAGCCATTGCCAGCGCACGTGAATTGTTTACACCGATCGTTGCGGCTACCTTAGCCATTTTCGCAGCCTATTTCCCGCTAAACCTGTTTCTGACCGGCGCTGCCGGTGAATTTACCGAAACCATACCTGTTGTTGTGGGAGTCGCCCTGACAGTTTCAATCCTGGTCGCCGTGTTTTTAGTGCCCTATTTGAACTACAGCTTTATCAAAAAAGGGTTAAAAAGAACCAATCCGGCTTCTTCGAAAAAGTCCTTCCTGGAAATTCTGCAAAATGCCTATGATAAATCGCTCGAAAAGGCTTTTAAACATCCATGGATAACCATTGGAACCGGAATAATTTCTGTCATCTTAGCGCTATTTCTTCTAGCGGGATTGGACCGGCAGATATTCCCGACGGTTGAAAGAAACCAGTTTCCTGTCGAAATTTACCTGCCCTCCGGGGCTTCTCTGGAGCGAACAGCAGAAGTCGTCGATTCCATGGCTGTTATTCTGAAAAAGGATAAACGGGTCACCAACGTCACCAGCTTTATCGGCACCAGTTCTCCCCGGTTTCATACGGTTTATGCACCGCAAATGCCCGCAACCAATTTCGGACAACTCCTGGTAAACACGGTATCAAATAAAGCAACCATCGAGGTTATCGCGGAATACGGCGAAAAATATGCAGAATATTTTACCGATGCCCATGTTAAGATGAAGGAACTTGCCCTGCAACCCAATAAAGAAGCAATCGAGATCAGAATTTCATCCGATTCGATCAGGGATATCAGGTTGGTTCAGGAACAAATTCGTGAAATTCTGAAAAAAAACAAACATATTACCTGGATTCATGATGATTGGGATCAAAAGAGAACCGGAATTACCGTGAACCTTGATCGCGATAAAGCCAATCGCCTGGGTTATAGTAAGGGCTTCATCGCGACCTCTCTCATGGTCGGGCTCGACGGTATCCCCCTTACGACAATCTGGGAGGATGACTATCCCGTTGAAGTGATGCTGACGCAGGAGACAAAAGGGCCTAAAGACATACGCATTCTCGAGGATCAATATATAACTTCGCCGGTAAGCCTGAAGGCAATTCCGTTGCGATCGTTCTCCACATTCACGCCCGATTGGAACGAAGGAACAATCGTACACCGCAACGGTGTGCGCACCCTGACCATAATGGTTGATAACGATAGTAAAGTTGTGGCATCCTCCGTATTTAACGAACTAAAACCCCAGATCGACGGACTGAAGCTGCCGGATGGAACTACGATCAGCTACGGAGGAGAATATGAAGGACAGGCAGAGGTTTTCACGCCAATGACCTATGCACTGGCAATAAGTATCGTAATTATCTTCTTCATCCTTTTAGTGCAATTTAAAAAAACCAGACGTGCCCTGCTTATCATGTCGGCCATGCTCCTGACACTGCCCGGGGCAGCAATCGGATTGTATCTGATGGGATATCCGTTCAGTCTGACTTCTTTTCTGGGGATAACCAGCCTTTGCGGTTTGGTGGTCAGAAACGGAATCATCCTGATCGATTATCTGATCGATTTGAGGAAATCACAAAGGATGACGGTTTATGAATCGGCGTTGGCAGCAGGTAAGCGAAGGATGCGCCCCATATTTTTAACTTCAGCAGCGGCAGCAGTAGGTGTTATTCCGATGATCATCAGCAGGTCGTTGCTTTGGGGGCCGCTGGGAACTGTGATCTGTTTCGGGCTTATCGTCGCCATGTTTCTCACCCTTTATATTTTACCTGTTCTTTACTGGACCTTGTACAAGCATGAAGACCGGCCGATGACAAACCGCATTAAGGGTTCGGGTGTCTCATTGAAGAGTGCCATTGTTTCGGTTGCTATAATCACAGGATTTACGATGGTCACCCATGGCCAGAAAGTTTATACCCTGGATCAATGCAAGCAATTGGCCCTGCAAAACAACATCCGGATTCAGAACGGGATCCTCGAGGTGGAATCCTCCAGGCAGGTCAGAAAAGCAGCATTTACGAAGTATTTTCCTTCGGTCAGCGCAACCGCGTTGGCTGTCAGATTCAACAAACCCCTGATCGAACTTGAAATTCCGGGAGGAAATCTGCCGGTCTATAACGGTGATCCCTCCACCTTGCCGTTTGCAACCCAATTCGCATATTTTCCCGGAATCTCTATGTCGACGCTGGGTAAACTTACGACCGGATTTGTGACTGCGACACAACCCGTTTTCACCGGGGGAAGAATATATTTTGGCAACAAGCTGGCCCGTCTTGGGTATGATGTCAGTTCGACAAAACAATCCCTTTCCACAAATGAGGTACTTCTGGAAACCGAGAAAAAGTACTGGCAGATCCTGACGTTGAAGGAAAAATTGAAGACAATCGACCGGTACGACAGTTTGCTCAGGAATTTGAGAAAGGATGTGAACAAAGCCCAGCAAGCCGGACTTGTAAACTATAACGATGTGTTGAAGGTCACACTAAAACAGAGTGAGCTTGAATTGAACCGGCTGAAATTGAATAACAAGATCAGGATGTTGGTCATGGCCTTCTGCCAGCATCTGGGGGTCCCATACGATTCACTCATGAATGTTTCTGACACCTTGTTACAAATCATTGAACCGGCCGGATTTCGCGTCGATCACAAGACGGCGGTATCCGACAGGGAAGAGTATCGTTTGATCCGGGACAAAGTCGAGGCCGAAAACCTTCAATACCGGATGAAACTGGGCAAGTACCTTCCGGAGCTCGGGGTAGGTGTCGGTGCATTCTCCTATAATATGAGCAACTCCTGGAACAATAACCTGATGGCATTTGGTTCCCTGAATATTCCCCTTTCTGATTGGTGGGCAGCCTCCCACGAACTGAAAGAACAAAAGCTAAGAGAAGAGATCGCTGCTAACCAGGTAAAATACACAGCCGAAATGCTGAATCTGGAAATGGAAAATGCATGGAGTAACGTGATCGAAGCTTATCAGCAGATAAAAATCGGCGAAGAGGCTGTCAGGCAGGCTGAAGAAAATTTAAAGATTACCGGGAATAATTACCATGCCGGGATTAACAATGTTTCCGACCTGCTGGAAGCTCAGGCAATTCTGCAAAAGACAAACGACGACCTTTCGGAAGCCCGGTTCGGATACTTTATTCACATGGCCGAATACCGGAAGACTACCGGAACCTACAGGTAATGGTAAGGTGTAAGAGGGATTCAGAAGTAGTTGTTAAGGAATTCTCTCACGCCATCCTCCAGTCCTGACCCCCAGTGTGCAGTATAACCCATGTGACGCGCAGGTCCGGTAACCTTTACTGCCCAGATAATCTCACGCGTGTGGATATCGAAGAAGGTCACCCATGCCGTCGAAACCTCGTCGGGCTTATTGAAATTTTCTGCAATGATTACAAATCCCGTTCCCGTTTGCCGGGTCAACCGGTATGAGCTTATGGCCTTTTGAACAGTGTCGGACGGAAAAGCATAATCCTTATCAATGATGAAATCAGGAACAACGAATCGGGTTTTGCGTTGAACTTCATCCGGGACATAAACAAATCCATAGTTTTTCAATTCACGCCTTACGTCATCATACGGCGAAAGCTCTTTTTCAAGATATTGAACCCATGCGGCAGGATAGACCTTGCTGTAATTCAGGCTCCGGGGAATTTTATCAACATCCGTCACCCTTACATGCGATATATCCAATCCGTAATACACGAGGGTATCGCAATTTTTTATCCTCTGGGGAATACTGGTTGATTGGTTCCCCTGTCCCATCATGTTAACAGGGATCATGCAGAGCAACATCAAACAAGCCGCTCCGGAAAATATCAGTGTTCTCATTTGTAATGATTTTTTTAATGGTTATCTGGAATATTTTAATACTATTTCTGCTGCAGTTTGCGATGGAAATGTTTTAGGGTTTTTGACGCAAGCATCCGTTTGGGGTTACTTTTTTCCGACAATCAACCTGCCGGCAAGATAACCCATGGGAATGTAAGCCAGGATCAGGTCGGCAAGCGTAAACCACAAAGGGGAGGGAAGAATGACGACATTAATAATCCCGCCGGCGAGGAACCAAACGCTGACAACAAGCGCATAAACCATTTTGTGATTTGTTGAAATCAGAGCTGCAACCAAAGAACCGATAAATGTTCCGACCGCATGTGCCAGAAAGGGAAACAGGAAGTTGACCGGCGTGAAGAGGTGCATCGATGCTTTGAGCCCCTCGGTTGTTGTAACATCGGCGCCTGCCGGGGCTGCGATTACCGCTCCTCCCAACATGACCAGGCCCATATTGACGGCGCTCCCGGCAACTATACCGGCAACGACTGCAAGGATGTTACGAATTATCGGCTTCATGAGAATTTTAATTAATGTACAAAGTTAACATGTTTATCTTTAATCGGGAAACTTTAACGGTTGAAGGTTCAATTGGAATATTCTCAGTATTTTTATAATTGATTTGATGGAATATCCGGGCTGGTGACAACCGGGATTATTTCACATTGTTGCATTTACCTTACTCCTTGTGATTTCTGATTATCTGAAAGATCACAAAAACCAATAAAAGGTCTTGACAAAATTATTTATACATGAAAAAACTTTCAACAAGAACCCTTTTCGCTCTTCCTTCCTCGCTCCTTGCGGTCACGGCGTTAACGGGTTTCCGGGAGGCAATCCCTGAGGATAAACGGCAGGCAACTCCGCCGAACATTCTTGTGATCATGGTTGATCAGATGCAGATTCCGCCTGAGGGTTATGGCCCTTACCAGGGAGCATTCCAGGGATTCAAGGAAATACTGGGATTCCGGCCTCTTTCGCCCGAAAATCCTTACACAAAGTATTTTCCCGGATTGTTGCGGTTACGTCAAAATGCCGTGGTGTTACAAAAACATTACACCGCCTCTGCCGCCTCCGTTCCCAGCAGAGCCTGCATTATGACCGGTCAGTATCCGAATGTAACCGGGGTTACACAGACCGACGGACTTTTTAAATCGGCTGAGGATGTACCTTTCCTGGATCCTGATGGAACACCAACCATTGGTGACTGGTTCCGCGCGGCAGGTTATACGACTCACTATTTTGGCAAATGGCATGTATCAGAAGCCGAACCACCCGAATATCTTGAGCCGTGGGGGTTTTCCGACTGGGAAAGTTCTTACCCCGAGCCACATGGCGGCACTTCAAGCAATCTGGGCGTTTTTCGCGACATCGTTTTTACTGAAAATGTGGTGGATTTCCTCAACAAAAAAGGAAACGATACCCTCACGACTCCCTGGCTTACCGTCGCTTCAATTGTCAATCCACACGACATCAGCGCCTGGCCGATCAACTGGACTGTTCCACCCGGGAATGCAGGTGTCGTCCCCTGGACTCCTTTTCCCCCGATACCCAATATCCCCGCACCGGGAGAAAAAAGCCGGTCCGATACCGTTACCATGATCCTGAACGGGGATACGGTCACCCGGATTTTCAGGGTCGATTTGAATCCAGACGGCTTTCCTCAAAACAACAGCGCCCTGCCCCCCTCCTACCTTGAAAATCTCACCAGAAAACCGCAATGCCAGCAAGAATATGCGTTGAAATGGGGTTTGAGCTGGGGGGCTACCATCGATTATAACTATATTCAAAAAGGGCTTCCATTCAGGTCAACCCAACCCTTTCAACTCCAGGGTGATCAGGCCTCTGCCTGGTCGCTGAGTTATAACCAGTTCTACCTCTATTGCGAATACCTTGCCGATCTGCAGATCAGGAAGATCCTACAGGCTCTCGACTCCAATAAGCTCACCGGTAACACCCTGATCGTTTTCATTTCAGATCATGGAGATATGCTTTCATCCCACGGAGGAATCATTCAGAAATGGCACAATGCCTATGAAGAGACGATAAGGGTTCCGATGATTATTTCCTCCCCTCTGGTGAATCCGGACCAACAGGAGATGCGCATGATCACTCAGCCCACAAGTTCAATCGACCTCGTACCTACCCTGCTTGGCCTGGCGGGAATTCAGGAAGATCAGATTCGAAACAAGCTGGAAGTACGCCACGGGAATATTCAAGTTCAGCCCTTTGCCGGGGTTAACCTCTCTCCATATATCAAAGGCACAAGCCAGGGTCCCATCATCGGGAATGACGGGAATCCAAGAACCGGCGTACTGTTCATGGGATGTGACATGATCACCGAACTGGGTACCATCAATCCGGGTAATTATAAAAAAGCAGCCTATGACCTGTTCTTGTCGAGGGTTGATTCGACGATTACACTGGGGTACCCGTTGGACACAGGAACTGTACGCCAACCCAATAACCCGAGGGCATTTTGTACAGGTGACTGGAAAATTGTTCAGTATGTTGATCCGAAGGGTATAAAGCAGGATGAATGGGAATTGTACTGTCTGATTTCGGATCCGACCGAAGAGACCAATCTGGTTGATTTTACAACCGGGGAGATCCGCGACGACGTAACGGTTCCCGGATGGACCACTGAAGAACTCCGGCAGAAAAACGATTCGCTCAAGGCAGAACTTGCGCGTGCTGTTGGAATGGAACAATTCCCAGCGTACAAAAATGAGGAAGTGCTTCTCCAGAATCGGCCCAATCCATTCACGTTCCATACCTATATTTCCCTATCAATTCCGGAAACGGGACCGGTACGTTTAGTGGTGACCGACATGATGGGAAAGATAATAAACGTGGTGGAAAATCACATTTTAAAACCCGGCTTTCACCAATATATTTTTGATGGTTCAGGATTGCCGGGAGGGGTCTATTGTGTCATGCTTGAATATAAGAATCAAATGCAGGCAAAAAAGATGATCCTTATACGATAATTCCCTCAAGGGATGCAGTGATTCGGAGTATAAAGGGCGATTCCCAAATGATCAGGGCTAAAAATATGCAATTTACCGCTCCGTGGCCCACTTTTTCACATTTGAAGGGTGCCGATGGTTTTTCAATTCATTGGCCATGAAATCAAAATAGGGCTCGGAATAACCGAAAAAATTCTTAAACCCCCTGCAGAGGTAGTTTAATCCCGTTTCGCCTTCGGGAGTGACTGCAATGCGGTTCTTGGGACATTCGCCGTTGCACAGGTCCAGATAACTGCATCTCAGGCAAAATCCGGGAAGTCTGTCCCGCTTATTCCTTCCAAATTGCTCCTGAAACGGGGAACCCATCAGGGTCTGAACGGAATCCTCCAGGATGTTCCCGAGTTTGTGCGTGGGAAATACATAGTGATCGCAGGAGTAAACGTCTCCGTTATGTTCAACGACCCCAGCATGACCGCATGTTTCGGCGAAAACACAAACCGAAGGGGGCACCCGCATCCAATTGGCCAGAATACTTTCGAAGGTAATCACAAAATAATCGCCGACATCTTTCCTGACCCACTCCTTAAAAACTGTAATCAGAAAATTACCGTAATCAACAGGATCGACTGTCCAATCGGTCACTTCAGAGGTTTTTCCCGATTCGGGCGGAAGTTTACTGAGCTCCCGGGGCCCTGCCCCGGTATTAATCCACTCGACCACCGGTAAAAATTGAATATAACGACTGCCGATCTGCTTCAAAAACCGGTAAACCGCTTCGGGATATTTCGAATTATAATCATTGACAACCGTCAGCGTGTTGAACTCCGTTTTATGTTTCACCAGTAGTTCCAACCCCTTCATACACCGGGCAAAGCTACCTGCTCCGTGCCTGGTCATCCTGTAATGATCGTGACAATGCTCAGGCCCGTCAAGGGAGATACCGATCAGAAACCGGTGATCATTAAAAAACCTGCACCATTCATCCGTAAGCAAGGTCCCATTGGTCTGAAGCGAATTTTCAATCCTTCTTCCCCCGCTATGTTTTTTTTGCAGGCGAACGACATTTTTAAAAAAATCAAGACCCCGGAGGGTCGGTTCGCCGCCATGCCAGGCAAACTGAACAACCGGCTCCCTGCAGGAATAGATGACCTGCGCAATAAACGATTCCAACACCTTTTCATTCATCATCCAGAAAGAAGGCTCACCGGGATACAGTTTTTCCTTTTCAAGGTAATAACAATAAACACAATTTAAATTACATTGGGCGCCAACAGGCTTTGCCATCATATTGATCGTGGGTGTCATGGCAGTATGTTAAACAGGTATTTAATGATTTCTTTAGTCAGCATGATTTACGGATGGCTAATCTGGTGTTATGGTTCCAAAGGTTTCTGTCGGTTTAACCTCATACGGTCATTTGATGTTTCAAAATTACATTTAATTAGTTCCGATACAGACCTAGAACAATAGCGCTTAAATTTATCTGAATTATTGATCAAGACTCCGGGTTTAATTGCCTGGCATGATAATAAACATGCAATTAGTCATCTATGTTTAAAAAAATTTGATTTGGGGAGCGTTTTGATTATCTTTGAAAAGTGACATTTCAATAACTGTCAAATCCTTTAAAACTAAAAACCATCCTATGAAAACAAAACACAGTGTTTATCTGATCATTACGGTGTTGATAATGGCTTTTCTGATATCCGGCTGTAAAAAGAAATCGGATGATGAAGACCAGGGATCGAAAGAGTACACCGAAACCATCTATTCCAATCCCGAGGATCATCAGATTCTGGAGGTTGATAGCGCAGGCAGAAAAATTATTCTTATGGGAACTAAAGATGCTACCGGATTACCGCTTACAGTAACCCAGGCGCTGGTCGATGCTGCGGATATGAATCCGGATCACAGGCTGTTGATGGATTTTAATCCGGATGGTACGGTCAGCCAAATCAGCAACCCCAATCTGGGTATCATGTCGTTTACCTACGTTAATGAAAACACTACAGTGGTGAGGCTTACCTTACCCGACACCCTTGGATCTTACCAGATGTCATTTGATCCGAAAAATGTCAAATCAACCGGCAATTGCGGATGTGGTAAAAAGAAACCACCCGTAACCGGACCAATGAGAAGCAAGACCTATGTGCCACCGGTAAATGTGAGATCCGGATCTCAACCTACCTCTAATTCCGCTGCCAATCTATTCAAACCCAATTCTGCCGGTTCCATCGATGCGGTTATCACGGCAACTTACGGAAATGGCGGCAGTTTTGTAAAGGGGCTTACCATGAATGCAACCTATCTGACCAGTGAGGGTAAAAAGGGTGCGGTTCAGGTAAATCCGGGATATACCGACGGCGTCTGGGGGTATTCTATGCCATCCAACCCCGCTCCTCCTCCCCCTTCCGGGTTCAAGGCCGCAGCCTACAGCCTGTTCAATAAACTCTGTTATGGTTCTATCCCGATTGGCCTTGCAAAAGAGACCATTTGCGGAGCATTTGCCCCCACCGGGGTCGGTTTTGCTGCATGCGAGGTTATACTGACCGCCTATGTGTGGCTCTGCCGCGCTAATACGGTATATAAAGTAGGTTCTTACGTTGTAGATATTTATTCCGCAACCGAGGTCAATATTACCATCACAGCACAGCATCCTACCCTGCCGGCACAATCAAAACAGGTAAAATTCCTGCCCGCATCTCCATCCCTGCCTGATGTTGAGTTTTTCTATGAAGCAAATGCCACCTTTTCGGCCGTTTATACAGAGCCGGCGGCTCCTGTTGCATTAAACGGCTATACCATCGTCGCTACCCTGAGTGATGCCGGATCGGGAACCGTCACGGTGCGTCTTTCCATGGTTGGAACCGATGGATACACCCAATCCCAGGACTTTCAGGTTGAACCGGGAGGTAGTTGTCAGATGGGAATACCGGGAGCTGTTCAGGGGGTGAGAGACGATATCGTGGCGAGAATAAACCCGGGTCAACCTACACTGCCAGGACAGGTGGTAAAACTTTATATTATCTTCCAATAGACTTTGAGGCCGGAATATAGCGGATCGAAACAATTCCGAATGCCTTCGACCTGAATACCATTCATTATACGTTAAAGATCCGGAAAGAGTGATACGCTCGTAATATACGGCCTGATCAATGCCGGGTACTTAATTCTGCAATACCAACATACCGGTTCTTTTTGTGAATCGGCAGCGGGTGACCTTGTTTTCAGATTAATTCAGGGGAAATATTTCGATATCCGATTCGAAAATTACATGTATTTTAGTTCCATCAATATCTTGTATTATGAACGTACAAAATAACCGGCGTGCCTGGATTATTTCTGGAGCCGGATTCATTCTGATGGCAATTATGGTTTTCATCATCGTTTCGATGGTCTCACCAACCCGGAGGCAAACTGAAAAATGGAAGACCCCAAATCTCAAGCCCTCCGACTGGATGGCCCTGCAGCGAACCTATCCCTATGGCAGGATCAACCCGGTGGCATACCTGGATGCAGTACAACAGACCCAGGTCATGATGCAAACCCGTTTAAACCGCAACAACCCATGGACTTTCACAGGGCCGGACAACATCGGGGGAAGGATCACCGATGTGGAATGCCCCCCTGGTAATTCACAGATCATTTATATTGGCGGAGCGACCGGCGGAATCCTTAAAACTACCGATGCCGGGAATACCTGGACAAACCTGTTCGATGATGTACCGGTCATCTCGGTAGGTGATATTGCGATAGATCCCAATCATCCCGATACGGTCTGGTGCGGCACCGGTGAGGCCAATTCATCCAGTTTCAGCTTTCTCGGAAACGGGATCTACCGCTCAACCGATGCCGGCGAAACCTGGCAGCATATGGGTTTGACAAACTCAGCCTACATCGGAAGGGTTCTGGTTGATTACGCCAATTCCGACCGGATATTTGTCGCCGCCTGCGGAAATCTTTTCTCCACCAACGACGAAAGAGGTATTTACCGAAGCAATGATGGCGGACAAACCTGGGACCGGGTGCTATTCCTGACCGACAGTACATCAGCCATTGACATCGTGCAACACCCTACAAATCCCTTGATTCTTTACGCCTCAATGTGGGAACGTACCAGGGGTCTCATCTATCGCAGGTCCTTCGGCGAAACTTCCGGCATCTGGAAAAGCACCGACGGCGGAACCACCTGGAATGAACTGACCAACGGCCTGCTTACCGGTGATAATGTCGGCCGGATCGGGATCGATATCTCACGCTCCAATCCCGAAATTCTCTATGCTTTTTACGACCTGGATAATGAAGAAGTAGGGGTGTTCAAAACCAACAATGGAGGAGCATCGTGGACCCGCACCAACGACTGGAGCCTGAACGGCATGAACAGCAATTTCGGATGGTATTTCGGACAAATCCGAATCGATCCTGCTAATTCCGAAAGGGTTTTCGTAATGGGGGTGTCGCTGTACCGAACCGAAAACGGTGGCAGCTCCTGGATCGATATCTCCTATTCCGGGATTCACGTTGACCATCACGCTATGTTTTTCACGGGTACCAGCATTCTGGAAGGCAATGATGGGGGATTCTACCGCAGTACCAACAATGGAAACATCTGGAACAAGATCAATAATTTGCCCCTTACTCAATTTTACGCCATTGACATCGACTACCTGACACCGGAACGGATTTACGGGGGAACCCAGGATAACAATACCATCCGTACCTGGGACGGGGGCATCAACACCTGGGAACCGATTCTCGGCGGTGACGGCATGTACTGCCTGGTAGATTATACCTATTCCGACAGGATTTATTGCGAGTACCAGTACGGAAATCTTTTCAGGTCGGATGACGGAGGATACAACATGAACTATATTTCAGGTCCGATGTCGGGCGACCGCGTCAACTGGTCTGCGCCATTGGCCATGGATCCGCAGTCTTCGTCCACCCTCTATTTCGGGACCTATCGTGTTTGGAAAACCACCAACTACGGCGATAGCTGGCAACCTGTAAGCGATGATCTCACACATGGTATTGATCATTATTTCTATACCCTGACCACGATCGATGTTTCACCGGTCAATCCATCCATTGTCATTGCCGGATCGGGTGATGGACTGGTGCATGTTTCAACAAACGGCGGACTTACCTGGCAAAACATTTCAGCCGGGCTTCCCGAACGATGGGTGACCCGGGTCAAGGCCGACCCTATCGACGCCCAGACCATTTATGTAACCTTATCGGGGTTCCGCTGGGATGAACCCCTCCCGCATGTCTTTAAATCAGTCAACCTGGGACAAACCTGGACCAATATCAGTGGAAATCTGCCTGAATTGCCGGTAAATGACCTTGCTTTGGATCCGGATTTTCCAGGGAAAATCATCGTGGGAACCGATGCGGGTCTGTATGGCAGTATCAATGACGGGCAAAGTTGGTCGTGGATCTGGGACGGACTTCCCGCAGTTGGCATTTGTGCACTGAAAATCCATGAACCCACCCGGACCATCGTTGCCGGAACCTACGGATTATCGTCTTACAAGGCCAATCTCGACGATATTCTCACCGGAATTTCTCCGG
>JAQWBQ010000070.1:0-3587 GCA_028706295.1 Bacteroidales bacterium | reverse complement strand
GGACTTCCCGCAGTTGGCATTTGTGCACTGAAAATCCATGAACCCACCCGGACCATCGTTGCCGGAACCTACGGATTATCGTCTTACAAGGCCAATCTCGACGATATTCTCACCGGAATTTCTCCGGCCGGAAATTCGAAGAAAATAGCATTATCGGCATTCCCCAATCCTGTTCAAAACCAGGCCCGTCTTCGTTTTTACCTCCCGGCAGAATGTCCTGTTTCGATAACCCTGACCACGATGAACGGAACGCAGGTTAAAACTATTTTTCAGGGCAACCTCCCGAAGGGGAAACAGGATATACCGGTTGTTATTGGAAACGAAAACCACACCATTCCACCGGGAGTTTATATTTTAAAGGTTGATGGAGGATCTTTAACCGGTAGCATTAAAATCGTTAAAGTCTGACGCAGTCGTATCTGAACCATCCTGTCACAACCCCGGGGTTTTCCTGCAATTTTTTGAAAATGAAAGGTGTTTCACCTTTGAGATTCATTGATGCCAGGAGGAATAGCAATTCTTTGTTGCAAACCTGTCCCGATTTTATATAATTCATCATGAAATTTTTTGATTCCATTGTATATTGATTTTTATTTTTAACTTTGCAGTTCAAAGTACTTTTAAATGGAATCAGAATCGACCAACCCCAATAACGACCTCCGGGCCATCCGCGACATTATGGAACGGTCGTCAAGGTTTTTATCCTTGAGTGGATTAGCGGGTATTTTCGCGGGTTTATACGCGCTGATCGGGGCATTTTTTGCCTGGTTTTTTATTTTTGATTCGGATAAGGAACGATTCGGTGATTTCCTGCGCAGTACAGATGTTTCGATAACTTCAGGCATTGGACTGTACCTTTCGCTGGATGCGATACTTGTTCTGGTTGCTGCAATCCTGGGGGCTGCCTGTTTTTCAAGGAGAAAGGCCCGACTGGCCGGCCAGCCGGTCTGGACCACCACAACCCGTCGGCTGATCATTCACGTGGCCATTCCACTTCTCACAGGCGGAATTTTTATCCTGATCCTGGCGCTACGAAACCATTTGGAACTGGTCGCTTCTGTGATGCTGATTTTTTATGGCCTGTCGCTGGTTAATGCCGGGAAATTTACCTTCAGCGAAATTCATTACCTGGGACTTACCGAAATTGCCCTGGGAATCCTGGCCGGGGTCTTCGTCAGTCAGGGTTTGTTGCTTTGGACCATCGGTTTCGGGCTGATGCACCTGCTTTACGGTTCCATCATGTATTACAGATACGAACGGCAAAAAAAAGTAGAGTAGTCGGAATTTTATGAAATATTTCGTTTTCAATCATTCAACATTATCCAGAACCCGGTGAAGAATCCCATTTCAAACCTGCAGAAAGTATTTGAAAGTCGCATCAGGCTTGGAATCATGTCGGCGCTTATGGTCAATGACACGCTCGATTTTAATACGCTGAAGGGATACCTTGGATTGACCGACGGGAACCTGGCCAGCCATTTGAAGGCATTGGAACAACAGGAAATTATCGCAGTTTCGAAGCAATTTATCGGCCGGAAAACCAGTACAAGCTATAAAGCAACAGGACATGGCCGGGAATTGTTTCGCCGGCACCTGGCTGCTCTTGAAAAACTCATAAACCAAAAATAATTTTTTTCATTATTAACTTTGCATTTCAAAGTGCTTTTAAAACAAACATCATGGAAACTAAAAGTGTTCAACAATTCCTTAACAGTTATGGTGTTAAGATGATCATTGTGGCCTTCCTGGCCATTCTGCTGCTTATTCCTTCCTTTCTGATCCGGGGAATAATCCAGGAACGGATGACCCTCAGTGATAAAGTGAAAAATGAACTGTATGCCCAATGGGGAAGTAAACAGGTGGTTGCCGGTCCGGTATTGAATGTGCCTTTTTCGGTCGATAAACCGGGCGCCGATAACAAGGTCTCTTCCGAACAGCACGGGGTGGCGCATTTCCTTCCGGCAACTTTAAATATGGATGGAACACTTTATCCCGAAACGAGGAAACGCGGGATTTACACGGTAGTTGTTTACGAAGGTAAACTCCGGTTAAAAGGCTCCTTTGCCCCCCCAAATGTTTCCCTGCTTGACATTCAGAATGCCCGGTACAACTGGAGTGCGGCCTATTTTACCCTGGGTATTTCAGATATGCGGGGTATTAAAAATCTGCCGGAACTGATCATCAATGGCAGCAAATACCCGGTTGAACCGGGCGTTGCCGATACCGACCTGTTCCCTTCGGGGATCACCATAAAATACAGCTCCTTTGACCTGAAACAGCCTTTGAACTTCGGGATCGAACTGGTTCTCAACGGATCGGAAGATATTTCGGTGGAGGCGCTCGGAAAAACCTCGGAAGTCACGCTCCGGTCCGGCTGGGCCCATCCGGGATTCACGGGGGGCTTCCTTCCGGTCAACCGCCAGGTTTCGGCAAAAGGATTTACCGCCGGCTGGCAAGTGACCCACCTGAACCGAAACTTCCCGCAGCAATGGGCCGACCGAAAATATAACACACACGATGCAAAGCTCGGAGTCGAACTGCTCATCCCCGTTGATCATTACCAAAAGTCGATGCGGTCGGTAAAATATGCCATTTTGTTCATTGCACTCAATTTTATTGTCTTTCTGTTCATCGAACTGAAAAGCCATATGCGTATCCATCCCTTCCAGTACGCTTTGGTGGCCTTTGCCCTGCTTATCTTTTACGCCCTACTGACCTCCATCGGCGAACAGATTGGATTCAACCTGGCTTACCTGATCTCGGCCGTGGCCGTCACGCTCCTGATTTCATGGTACGCCTTCACGATCCTTCGGAACACCGGAATGGCAGTGTGGGTAATCTTATTGCAAACAGGCTTGTACCTGTTCCTGTTCACCATTTTACAATTACAGGATTATGCACTGCTGACCGGAAGCATCGGAATGTTTGTAATCCTTGCCCTGATTATGCGCGCATCGAACCGGATCAAATGGTATCATGAGGAATAAACCGGCAGGCATGGTACCCCGTGGGAAAATGTCAAAACAGCAGGAGGCCGGACCAACCGTAATAGTACGTGGAATTCAACCCTTAAAATGCATGCCGCCGGCGAGAAGAAACTTGCCATCCGGAATTATGAGAAGTCCGTCGAACTGAACCCGAACAGCCTGTCGGGAACAGAAGCACTGAAGAGGCTTAAGGCAAAGTAGCCCTTCCGGCTTTCTTCACGGCCCGGTAAACCCTCAGCCAGTATGCAACATATAAGATGGAAGGAATGGAAATCACTCCCATACCTAAGATAAAACCGATGTGGAAATCGTTCCAGCCGATAAACAGCACGATCAGGCTGATAAGTGTGATCCCTCCTCCCAATCCCTCTTCCCAATAGGCAATGATAAGGCCGATAAAAGCGAGCGTCAGGGTGACTGCCAGGAAATACTGTCCATTGATCAGGGTCAGCAACGGAGAAGCGCTGTGGTTATTAATCTCTAACCCGGAATGAATTTACGTATTATATCAACTCACCGAAAGGCCTAATTTTTCTATCATTTTCTGGGTCTGGCCGGTTATCTCGTTCAGATACCAGGAGTCGTTGATTTTTACTTTTT
>JAQWBQ010000133.1 GCA_028706295.1 Bacteroidales bacterium | reverse complement strand
AGTTTATAACGGATTTTATTTTTTCAAAGTTAGCTCTCGACCTGAGTTGCGAAAAATACAGGTGTCTCTATGAGCAGTGCTTGAATATCGGGAGGTTAGCTGCATGAGTTTTTAACGGAGTATTGATATCTGTTACTTGGCCAAAAATATGATGATGGTTATTATCACGATTTTCATCGTAAATACAGGTTCCGCAGACAATCTCATCACTCCCGGTACCATCCTTAAAGTCCAGCCGGGTACTACTCTTGTATCAATGGACAACCTGGTGATCAAAAACGGGGCTACACTGAGCAACAGCGGGACTGTGGTCTTTAAAAAGAACCTCACCAACGAGAATGTCTCACCGGATTCCCTCGGCAGCGGCACCACAGAGGTTTCAGGTACGGTCCAGCAAACCATCAGCGGGCAGAACATTCTGGCAAACCTTACGGTCAACAATTCCACAGGGGTCGTCATTGGGGGCAATACCGCCGTGAATGGCAACCTGGCGTTAATAAGCGGAAGGGTATCTCTTGGTTCCAGCAACCTCACCCTGGGGCCATTGGCAGCCATTGTAGGCACTCCTTCAGCATCGGTGATGATCATCGTTACCGGCACGGGAGAACTGCGTAAAGAGTTCCCGGCTGACTATTCAGGAACCTTCGTTTACCCTGTGGGCGATGATACCGGAACACCAGAATATTCTCCTGTGACAATCATCTTTACAAGCCCTGTGTTTGCTTTAGGTAACTATGTCGGGGTGAGTTTGAAGAACGAAAAGTACCCCGATGCAAACATCACTGGGAACTACCTGAACCGCTACTGGAACCTCTCTTATGCCGGGATCACCAACTTCCTTTGCAACGCCACATTCCAGTATCTCACCGACGATGTAGTGGGAACAGAGAACAAACTCTCCTGCTCAAAAGTCAACCCTGCACCCTGGATTACCTTTGGACCCACGCACGCAATCACCCATGTTTTAAATGCTAATGGTTTGACAGCACTTGGTTCCTTTACCGGACTGAAGAGCACCACTACTCCAATGAACCAGGAATTGGCTAATGTGATCATTCCAAATGGCCTCACCACTTGTTACGATGCCCAGCAAATTTTGACAGTCGCAGGAAACGGAACCACCTTCATCGTGGAAAACGGTGGAAGTGTGACTTTGGTTGCAGGCAACAAGATATCCATGCTCAACGGGGCTAAAGTATATTCAGGCGGCTATCTACATGGGTATATCAGCACCAACGGGACCTTCTGTGGAACCATGCTGGCACCCCTCGTGGCTACCAATCAGACTGGCGAGACTGTCGGTATGGAAGAGGTCTCGAAAACCCCGTTGATCAAAGTGTATCCGAATCCAACCAGCGATAGGGTCATCGTGGAGGTTATGGGAACTACTGAGGATGCCAGTATCACCGTTTACAGCATGTTGGGAGGAAGGCTTTACCAAAGGCAGCTGAAAGGCGAGAAGAAATATCAGTTTTCCCTCTCCGGCAAACCTGTCGGCATCTACATGGTCAGGGTACAGGTAGGAGATCAATCGGAGATAGCGAAGGTGGTGAAGAAGTAAGACGAATTGGAAATCAAATGATTTTTGTTTGTTACTGACAAATGAATTTGTATCTTTATAACAAACAAAATCATCGTGATCCGAAAAGAGGACCTCCGGTCAATAATTCTGGACCAACGCCAAAACCTGGAAGCGGAGAACCGGTTTATCACACGGAACCAGTTGAATACGATTGATCCGGATTCGCCACAAGCCCTGGTGATAACCGGTGTGAGGCGTTGCGGTAAAACCATCCTGCTGAAAGAGCTTGCGCAAAGTCTTCCCGGTTATTATTACCTGAGTTTTGAAGATGCGCGGTTGACTCCATTCGAGGCAACAGATTTCATAAAAACCGAGGAAGTATTCCTGGAAGAGTTCGGAAAATGTGATTACTTACTGTTCGAGGAGATCCAGAATGTGCCGGGGTGGGAATTTTATATCCGGCAAAAACTCGATCAAAAGCGACATGTGATCCTCAGCGGGTCCAATGCCCGGTTATTGAGCCGTGAGCCGGGAACCCACCTTACCGGCCGGCATCTTGATTTTGAGCTGTTTCCCTTCTCCTATCAGGAGTACCTCGTTTTCAAAAACACGACAGCGGGGCTTTCTTCATTTCAAAAGTATCTTACCCTTGGCGGTTTTCCTGAATTTCTGTTCTCACGTAAAAAGGATTACCTGCAACAACTGCTGATTGATGTTTTGATGCGCGACATCGCGGTGAAGCACGCTGTCAGGAATGTGAAAGTCCTGAAAGAGATGACGGTTTTCCTGTTAAGCAACATAGGAAAGGATTATTCCTACCATTCAATCCGCCGGGTTTTTTCTCTTGGCGCAGTGACCACCGTGATCGATTATATATCATTTCTCGAGGAATCATACCTGCTCTTTTCAATCCCGAAATTTGATCACTCCCCGAAAAACCAATCGGTGAATCCCAAAAAGATCTACGCGGTCGACAATGGACTTGCCCTGGCCAATTCGCTCTCTTTTTCTTCCGACACGGGAAGGATGCTCGAAAATCTGGTTTTTCTGATGCTCCGACGCAGATATAAAGAGATCTATTATTTCCGCGACACCCGTGAATGCGACTTCATCGTCAGGGAGTCGGGTACGGTGACCATAGCTGTTCAGGTTTGCGCTCAACTCACCCATGATAACAAGGACAGGGAATTGGAGGGATTAAAAAACGCCATGCTCTTTTTTGATCTTCCGGAAGGTTTCCTACTGACGATGAATGAGGATGATAAAATCACTTTTGGCGACAGAACCATCACGATCAAACCGGTATGGAAATGGAATTGCTGAGATCCGCATGAAAAAAGAACTAAAAAAAGTGTCCGATCAGCCAAGAGAACTGGTTATTCAGATCATTGAATATATCGGTATATCTGAACATCAAAAAAACAACCCATCATGATTGCCGGATACCTTCAAATTGCCCCGCACTTTGGTTTAAAAGAACATAATTTCGACGTCATCCGTTCACTGGCACAAGACGTCAGGGCTGACCTCCTCGTGCTTCCCGAACTCTTTGCCACCGGCTACACCTTCACCTCACCGGATGAAGTAAAAACCCTTTCCGAACCGTTGAACGGTCCCACCGCCCGGTTCCTGATGGAACTCTCCGCCCAGACCGGCGCCGTAATGGTGGGAGGCTTCGTTGAAACTGAAAATGGAAAATACTACAATTCCTGTTTGGTGACCGACCACGAAAAGATTCTCGGAACATACCGGAAGATCCACCTTTTCAATAAGGAAAAACTCTGGTTCTCGCCGGGAGACCGGCTTCCGGAGGTTATCGACATCGGAAAAGCCAAAATCGGCGCGATGATCTGTTTCGACTGGATCTTCCCCGAATTGTGCCGGACCCTTGCTCTGAAAGGCGCACAGGTGATCGTACATCCTTCAAACCTGGTGCTGCCCTGGGCCCAGCGCGCCCTGTTCGCCCGGTGCATCGAAAACCGGGTATTCGCCGTCACCGCCAACCGCATCGGAAGAGAACAAAGAGGCAACGATGATTTCACCTTCACCGGCGGCAGCCAGATCATGTCATGCACCGGCGAGATCTTATCTTCAGCCCCGACCGACCAGCCATCCGTTGGCCTGGCCGGATTCGATCCCTCCAAAGCCGATCAGAAGATGATCAACCCGTTCAATGACCTGCTCGACGACCGGAGACCGGAAATGTATAATCTGTAATTTACGATTGACAAGATTTAAGATTTACGATTTTTATTTCTTTCAATCGTCGATCGTAAATTGAATTAATTATGAATCAATTTTTTCTTGCGGTCTTCAGGCTGGCCACGAAGATAGAGAGCAGTTCCAGGGTTTCCTGTTTGAGGCCGGTGAGTTTTTCCGGTTTTATCAACTGCAGTTCTTCAATGATCTCCAGCCAAAAGAGGGTTTCATCAGCCTCCTCCTCAACCGTTTTAATTTTGTTGATAAAATCACGGCGTGATTTCGACCGGCATGCAGATCTGTACTTGGCACCCACGGAGCTTCCCGACCGAATGATCTGCCGGGCCATCATCGTTCCAGGGATGGTTCCCGGCAGGGATACCGCAAGATTGATGATCCTGATGCTAAACCTTTGGGTCCTTTCGCAAAGTTCTTCCCTTTCCATATAAAATGTTTAATGGTTAATCAGGAAAAACCAAAAAGGTGAAAAGTTTTTAAAATTTTTTTTTCAATCATGTCAATCGTAAATCATGTCAATCGTAAATAAATTTAATCTTGGCAATCGTAAATCAATCTTA